>DROQ01000113.1 GCA_011321845.1 Planctomycetota bacterium
ACCAGTTTCATACAGGCCTCACTCCCCATTGCTTTCCTCAACCGAGCCCACAAAACCAGAGCCGCCCTCTCCTCAGCCCCAAACCCTCCTTCTTTCACCAACCGCTTGGCCGTTCCCAGCCCAAAACTTTCCTCCGGCCCCGCCAAGACCAGGGGAGCCCCCGGCTTCAGGACCCGAGCAAGATCCCCGAGGACAGCCAAAGGATCCCTGAACAAATGGAAAACATTGGCGCAAAACACTCCGTCGAACACCTGATCTCCAAAAGGCAAACACCCCCCCTCTCCCTGGATCAATTGGACGTATGCGTCCCCGCGTTTTTTTCGGGCAAGTGCGAGCATCCCCTGGGAACGATCGCAGCCAATGAGTTCGAACTTGCCTTCCTCGAGGATGGCTCCCAAAGCTCCTGGGCCACAACCCAGCTCCAAGACCCGGCTCTTGGGTGGAAGCCTCAAATGCTCGAACTGCCGGAGCAACAGCTCTCGATAAAAAGGGAGACGCAGCAAGCGATCGAAAAGCTTGGGAGGAGAATGCCAAAGCAGGAATCGGAAACGCATCGTCGCAAGGAATGCAAAAGCCGGTTGGAAGATCATGCAACCTTGTCCTCCACCTTCGATGAGGGACGAGGAAGCCACAGATACAAGAGCAGGGCGAAGAGCCCCGCGTTGAACATGGGAAACGCGCTGACTCCCGGAGAAACGAATCCTCGGAGGGTGTAGCTGATGCCTGCGAGCAGATCCAAAATTTGGATCCAAAACATGATCTGGACCAGGAGCCGGTGCTCCAAAGGATTCCGAGCGACTCGAAAAAAAACGAATCCCAAGACAAGGAACCGAGAGGCCAGCATACCCAAGAGATATTGGTTGTCCGGAGGAGGACTCTCGAAGCCCATCGTCTCGAAGAAAGGCCCAGGGAACAAAGCGGTCCCAACCCCCAGAACCACTTGTACGGAAGCGATCAACACCAGGAGGGGACGCAGGAAAACAGGTTCACGTTTTTTGTCGGTGCGCATGGACGCAAGCTAGTCGCATTCTATCTTTTTTGAAGGAGGCACTTTTTGGTTACTATGTCACCAATGAGTTCCAAGGAATGCGATCCAACATGCCCTGTCAAGAAAACCGCCGAGATCGTGGGAACCAAATGGACCACCTTGATCATCCGGGACCTGCTCACAGGAACAAAACGATACTCTCAGCTCAAACGGAGTTTGAAAGGGATCAGCCCCAAGATGCTCTCCGATCGACTGCGGATGCTCAGCAAACGCGGAATGATTCAGAGGAGGGTTCTGGACACCAACCCCCCAACTACGGAATACAGTCTTACCCCTCTCGGCAAACAGCTTGAGGGCGTCATCCAGGCCATGGCCGCTTTCGGGGAGAAGCTGGGAGAAGCATCCAAGCCTTCGAACGGTGGCTAGCAGGAGGGATTCGCCGCCAAAAAAGGGAGGGGTCATCCAGACTGGATCAAGTAACTGTCCCTCGCATAGGGCAACGCCTCCCCCACCCGCTCCTGCAAGAACTTCCGTTCCTCCCTCTCCGTCGCCGAACTCAGCACATAAACCTTCCAGAGCCGCAGGTACGAATCCTCCAGATCCCGAACCCGCGGCAACTCCTCCCGATAACTCGAAAGCGAACGCAACTCCTCGTTCGGAAAGCGCACCAGGGTCTCGCACTCCTTGAGCTGCATCCTCCGCGAAGGGCAATAGAGCAGGACCTCGACATCCTTACCAAAGCGCCCCCGAAACTCCTCCTCTCTCGCCCTCTCAAAGGCAACCCGCCGCTCCCGCGCCCCAGGCGCGAACAACTCCGCGATCAAACGCTCCTGCACCTCCGCATTCTTCTGGTAGGGGAACACGGCCACCCGCTTGTAGAGCCGCCGAGTCTCCAGCCGGCCCAGCAGCGAGCGCGTCCGCTCTCCCTTCCCCCTCTCCCTCAACAGAAGCCGCAGTCCCTCGTCCGTCGTCCCCTGTAGCTCCTCGGGACGGAGCCTGCCCTCTTCCAACAGGTCCTCCACCGCGCGCGCGATCATGGCCCCCGCCGCGACCTTGGCGTGGTGGTAGTAGACCCGCTCCGAAAAGAAGTAGCGCGCCTGAAGCATCCGCAAGATCTCCGAGACCACGTCCTCCCGCAGGAGGCCCTCCTTGGCGCAGTCCACGAAGAGCCGCCCCTTCTCATCGACGCGAAAATACTCGGCAACCCTCTGGTCATACTGGAGGTCTAAACCTGTGTAGTAGGCGTCCCGCCGCAAGTAGTCCATCAGGTCGGGACAGATCGAGTCGCTGATCATCTGCTGGAGATAGGGCTCCTCCACTTCCTCTCCCGCGCCCAGGACCGAGAGCACCTCCTCTCGGATTCCCTGCCGGGCCAACTCACGGCCCAGGGCGGTCTCGTCGGAGAGAACCGTTTGGAAGCGAGCCGGACTGTCATGTCGCTCCAGAAGTCCAGACTGATCCTCGATGTTGTGCCCGAAGGGGATGTGCGTCACGTCGTGGACGAGGGCGGCAGCCCGCAAGATCCGCACGACCTCCGGCTGGAGCCCACGGCCCCCCTCCCAGAGGGCGTTCTCCTGGATCGCGTCGATCAGGACCTGGGTCATATGGAGGGTCCCGATCGAATGCTCGAAGCGACTGTGGCGGGCTCCGGGAAAAACGAGGTAGGCGAGTCCCAGTTGGTGGACGCCTCGCAGCCGTTGCATTTGCGGGGTGTCGAGGAGGCGGCCTTCCTCCTCGGTCAGGGTGATGTCCCCGTGGACCGCGTCGCGGATTCGGAGTCGGTTGCTGCTCATGGTTCCGTTGTAGCGTGTGAGGGGGGGGGCTTC
>DROQ01000114.1 GCA_011321845.1 Planctomycetota bacterium
AACCGCTCCAAGACCATCAAGATCAGAGGAATCGGAGAAGACATCGAAATTCGACTCTGAAAGGAGGAGCCATGCTCCCGTTAACTTCGCTTCTTTTTTTGGTTCTTACCTTGGATCAGGGGGCAACACTCCGGGGGGTGGTGAAGGACCCCCATGGCAACCTCTGTGAAGGGGCGGAGGTCACCCTTGTCTCCCCAGGTTTACCGCCCATCCCGAAGCCGAGAATCCTACGAACCATGACCAATGGGAGAGGACGCTTCCAGTTCTCTGCAGAGTTCGGTGCGGGATCCTATGTCTGGGCTCATGGAAAAGATGCTGGAGGATCCTTCTTTTGCACCCCCGTCGAGAGGAAGGTTCGACCTGGACAGGTCCTTCATTTGGAGGGGACAGGGAGACGAATCTTTGAAGCCGTCAGGTTGGATGGGATCCAGGCCTGGGGAGAGCCTGGGGAACTGCGCCTGGTCTGGGACCTGGATGGGACAGGGGTCTATACCCGGGAAATGCCCATCTCCGGGAGCGGACTCGCCAAGATCCCCCCATCATTCCCCCTTTTTCTGGATCGACGCCTTTTCTGGGTGAGAGAAGCGGGGGGACGCAAGCTTTTCGCCGCGGCCCTTTTTTGGGAGAAGGGAAGGGACGGTGTCCTTCGACCCGAAAAGGGGAGCCTGGGAGTGGAGGGGTCCGGACTCCTTCGTTTTTCCTGCCCGAAACCCCGGTCCCTCTCCGTGTTCGTCCGAACCAAGGTAGTTGGCAAACCTCTCTCCGGGGCCAGGATTTCTCTCTTCCTGCCTTACGCGCGCCTCAGCTGGGTGGAAGGAGGCGTCACCGATTCCAAAGGGATGGCCCATTTGATCGTCCCTGCATTCCAGGGCGACTCGCCGGTGGCCTTGCTGGTTCGAAAGAAGGGGTTCTCGGCCGAGGTTGCGTACGAGGACGGGAAAGGGGCCTACTTGGGGAAAGAAGGCCGGGAGCCTGAGCCTCGGGGGTTTGTCAAGGAATGGACCTTCTCCCTGGAAAAGGCCGAACCCCTTGCAGGGAAGGTCTTGGGCTGGAAAGCGGAGGAGGAGGGACTTGGACTGGTTCGTTTGGAGCTTAGCTTTGGGATGGGAGGGTACCCCAGGGGAGGCTTGGAACTCGTGGGGCCCGAGCAATTTGCCCGGGTGCATCCGTCTGGGGAGTTTCGGTTTCCGGGTATCCCCAAAAACATTTCCCACTGGCGGGCTTCCTTGTTCCTGACTCCGAAGGCCTGGCAAAGGATGTTGGGCAAAAGCAACCCAAGAGAAGCTCCTCTCCCCATGCTTGTCCTCATGACCTCATGGAAGTCCAAGTTGACGACAAGGGGAGGCTTTTGCACCTTCGATCTGAAGCACCTCCGCTTGGTCCCCTTCCAAATCCTGGGCGAAGATGGCGGACCCCTCCCTTTCCCCCGTGTTCACTGGAGGATGAGGGGGACGGGGCCGAGAAGCCTCACCTTGTTCGGAGACCACCTGGGGCGTGGACTGTTGAGCTTTTCCGACCGGGTTCATCGGGAAGGCGATCTTTACGGGACGCATCAAGGGCGATGGTATTGGATGCAAAAGGTCGGCCCCTTTGCCAAGGCCGGGAAGGTCCTCCCTCCCAAGGAGATCCAGGTGCGTCCGATCCGGGGAGTGGTCGCCGGTACCATTGTGGACAAGGATGGGGACCCCGTGGCAGGAGTGAAGATTCGGCTCGGGTCTTGGGGACCTGTGGGTCCCGATCCTGAAAAACTCTTGCTCCTTGAGAT
The DNA here is from genome assembly GCA_011321845.1 of Planctomycetota bacterium. Taxonomy (GTDB): domain Bacteria; phylum Planctomycetota; class UBA1135; order UBA1135; genus HyVt-539. The sequence continues at coordinate 1,766 of DROQ01000114.1, forward strand.
GAACAAGGATCTTGTCCAGGGACGCAGCGACAAGAAGGGTCGGTTTCGCATCCCCTTCATCCCCATGGGACCGGTGTCTTTTTCATTGGTGCTTTCCAAGAACAAGCGCCTGAAGACGGTTTGGATCCGGAAGGCGGGAGAGGGTTTGGAACTCGTCTTTCCGAACTAGTCGCGTCCCCGGGTTCTTTCCAACCCCGAGGACGGTGGACCCGGGACCTTTAGGAAGGGGATGCCGGGACTAATGCTCCGGGTGGCAGCTTCGTTCCCGAGTGCAGGCCTTGGGGCTCGCGACTTCGTCGTCGGGGCCGATCTCGCAGAAGCTCAGTTCGCACCAGTAGTAGCCGTCGCCGGGTTCCTCGCGGTCGTCGTAGACGTCCTCGTCGAGGCCATGGATGAGGACCTGTTTGAAGACGAGGTGGGGGCACATGTCCGGGGGGCAGAGGTCGCGGTGTGTGGGGAGTTTGGGATGGGGTTGGTTGGTGTCGGCGGGGGAGTTCATCGCTGCTCCTTGGCGTTGTCGTAGGATTTGCGGAGGGCTTTTTCGGCGCAGAGGAGAGCCATCTTGCGTTTCCAATCCTGTTGGGGGGAGTGGAGTTCGAAGTCGGAATCGAGGAGGGCGAGGGCCTTTTTGAAGTCGGTGGGGGCCTTGCCTTGGAGAGCCTGCTCGACTTTTTTGGCCTGGTAGGGAATGTCGGAGACCGAACCAAGCCAGAGGGAGGCGCGGGCGACCCGGTCGCCATCCAGGACGAGATGGGCTGCCGCGGTGGCGATGGCCCAGTCGAAGCTCTGCTTGACGCGGACTTCGTGGTGGGCGCTGCCTCCTCGCAGGCTCGCTGCCGGGATCCGGATAGAGTGGGTTAGGGGGAGCTTGGGACGCTCTCCTTGTTTGCGCCAGTCCTGGTAGAAGGCCCGCAGGCTGCGGAGGTTGTCCTTGCCCTGGAACTCGAAGAGCCTTGCGTCCAGGGCGCAGAGGATGGGGGCCAGGTTGGAGGCTTGGATGGCGAGGCAGGGAGAGGGCTCGAGGATGGCCAGTTCGGCGTGGTGGCCATCCCGGGCGGGGCAGCCCTTGCCGCCGTTGCCGAGGCAGGAGATCTCCGGGTCGAGGAGATAGAGGCAGCGTTTCTCCTGGAGGAGGTTGCCGACGAGGCTCGCCTGGTTGCGGATCTGGGGAGTGGCCGTCCCCGCGGCCGCCTGGCGGATGCCCTGGGGGAGGAGGGGGCCGGCCTCGAGGAGCCGGGCCAGGGGGAGGCCCGCGCCGATCCAGAGCTCGCCCTTCTTGAGGACCGGGGCGAAGCGGAGGTCCTGGAGGGCGCTGATGTCCACGAGCTTCTTTACGCTCAGGGTGCCGCGTTTCATGCGGGAGAGGAGGTCGACGCCGCCGGCCTTGAAGGTGCCCCCTTGTTCCAAGGCTTGGCTCAGATTTTGGGGGCGGGCATATTCGAAGGCTTTCATTGCTTTCCTCCATGGACGCGGTCGAGGACTTCGAGAACGCGGTCGGGGGTCAGGGGGAGTCGGTGGACGCGGGCGCCGATGGCGTTGCGGACGGCGTTTGCGATGGCCGCCGAGGTGGGGATGGTGGGGGGCTCGCCGATGCCGGCGGCCCCTGTGTTGTTGTGGCCGTTGCAGCCCTTGTTGAGGATGGGGATGATCTCGGGCATCTCGAGGCTGCCGGCGATGCGGTAGTGTTCGAGGTCGGTGCCGAGGACGCGGCCGAGCTTTGCGTCCACGAGGCGCTCCTCGAAGAGGGCGTAGCTGAGGCCTTGGATGATGGCGCCAATGACCTGGGACTCGGCCGTTTTCTTGTCGATGACGGTTCCGCAGTCCTGGACGGCGAGGATGCGCCGGACCTGGACGAGGCCCGTCTCGGGATCCACCTCCACCTCGGCGAACTGGCAGCCCGCGACGCCGCCCGAAAAGCCTCGCCAGTTGCGGTAGCGCTGCCCCATGGCCTCGATGGGCTCCGGACCGATCAGGGCGCAGGCCTGGGAGAAGGAGAGGAAGGGTTTGCCCCCCTTCAGGATCTTGCCCCCTTCGAGGCTGAGTTCCTTGCGCTCGATCCGCTTTTGCTCGGCGACGCGGCCGAGCAACTCCTGGCCCGCCAGCCATGCCGCGTGGCGGATGGCGGGAGCGAGAGTGGGGGTGGTCGTGGAGCCGCCGCTCGAGGGTCCGGCCGGGTCCTGGCTGTCCCCGATGTGGGCCTGGATCCGTTTGACATCCACCCCCAGGGTCTCGGCGGTGACGACGGCCAGGACGGTGCGGGTCCCCGTGCCGATGTCCTGCGCGCCGTTGCGCACTTCGACGGTCCCGTCCTGGTGGATGCGGCAGAGCACGCGGGCCCGCGCGCCGCCCATCCCCCCCCAGCGGGTGCAGGCCATGCCGGCCCCGCGAAGCATGCTGCTCGCCTTGTCGGGGGTCCCCGGCTTCTTGTTGAAGCGCTGCTTCCAGCCGAAGGCCTCGGCCCCCATCTTGAGCTGCATGTGGTGGACCGGGTCCACGTTCTTCAGGCGGAACTCCAACGGGTCGATGCCCAGCCGGCAGGCCAGCTCGTCCACCATGGACTCCGCCGCGAAAAAGCCCTGCGGGTGCCCCGGCGCCCGGAAGGCCCGCGCCGCTCCCGTGTTCCCCCGGATGTCGCGATGTCGCGGCCTGCGCACTCCGCGGTAGAAGGTGGGATAGGCCACCCGCCCGCTTCCCGCGAAACCGGGGAAGCCATAGCTCTGCGCCTCCCAGTCCACGATCTCCCCCCCGCTGTTGGCCTTGGCCCGGATCCAGTGCAGGCTCGAAGGGCGGTTCCCCATCGCCAGAGCCTGCCCTCGGCGATCGACAAAGCAGTGCACCGGCCGACCCGCCTCCATGGCCAGCTCCGCGCAGAGCCGAGCCTCGATCCCCGCCTGCAGCTTGGATCCAAAACCTCCACCCATCACCGGCGTCAGAACGTGGACGCGGCGGGAGGGCAGGCGGAAGGCCTGCGCGAGGCTCCGCTGCATCATGAAGGTCCCCTGGGTGCTTGCCCAGACCTCGAGCGAGCCATCCCTGTGGAACATCGCTGTGATCCCATGCGGCTCCAAGGGGTGGTGCATCTGCACCTGGGTTTCGAAGGCCATCGCCAGCTCGACCTCCTTTTCTCCACGGGCTCCCGCCTCTTGCAGGGACTGCGGAAGAGGGTCTACCGCGGGGAGGTTCTTGCGTGCGTCCACGATGGGATCCGCCACAAAGTCTCCATCCGCGTCAAGCACGAGTTGGATCCTGGCCAGGGCGTCCTCCGCCAGGGCCTTGGTCTCCGCCGCAACCGCCACGATTTCCTGACCTACGTAACGGATCTGCCGGCCCTTGCCCGTCGCGACCGCCACCGCCATCACCCCCGGGGCCGCGTCCGCCTTGGAAGTGTCCAACTCCGCCACCTTGCCCTTGGGAATCGGTGATCTGAGGATGGCCGCGTACAGCAGTCCCTTGGGCCTGAAATCGCTGGGGTAGACCGCCACGCCGGTGGCCTTGGCCATCCCGTCGAGGCGCGGCACATCGGTGCCCACCACCCGGAACTTGGTGTCCAGACTCCAGGGGGGGGCGTCGTTGGGGTTGCGGCGGGAGAGATCGATCTGCCGCGAGAGCCCGGGAAAGCCCCCGCGGATGCTGTCGCTGTTCCTGTCTTTTTCCGTCCGGCTCATTTTCCCCTCCCCTGGCGGAGCTCCGCCGCCGCGCGCTCCACCGCTTCGAAAATTCTCGTGTAGGTCCCGCAGCGGCAGAGGTTGCCCGCGAGCGCCTCCTGGATCTCCCTCCGGCTGGGGTTCTTGTTTTTCTCCAGCAGGGCATAGGCAGCCAACACCATTCCCGGCGTGCAATAACCGCACTGCAGGGCGTCCTCGCTCACGAAGGCTTTTTGTAGGGGATGCGGCTTTTGAGGGGTCCCGAGTCCCCGCACCGTCAGCACCTTCGCCCCCTCGCAGCTCATCGCCAGCGTCATGCAGGCGTTGACCAGCTCTCCATTCAACAGCACCGTGCAGGCCCCGCAGGCCCCGAGGTCACAGACCTCCTTGGCCGCTGTGTTTCCCAACCGATCCCGCAACAACTCCAGCAACGTCGTCCTCGCCTCGACTCGCAGCCGGAGCTTCTTGCCGTCCACGGTCAGCGAAAGCTCCCCCTCCTTCCGCGCCCTGGTGGGCGGTTCCTCCCCCGGGGCCGGTCCCCCGCTCGGAATCCGTGAAAGCGGCGCCAGCGACAGGCCCTTGAGAAAGGTCCTCCGAGAGAAGGGGGGGATTCTGCTCATGCCGCCGATTCTAGCCGGATCTCTCTCAGGCCGCGCCGGGTATTCTTCTAGAGAAAAGGCCGGAAAGCCCCTTCGTCTTTCCGGCCCGAAAACCTCGCGTTCGAGCTTTAGAGGACGATCAAGTGGGAGACCTTGAGGAGCAGGTTATCCACCGAGCTTCCACTGTCGGGGTCGACGTTCTGGAACGTGAAATCGAACAGGACCTTGTGCTTGCGGCCATTGAAGAATTTCCCACCCATGATCGTGATTTCGCTTGCGCTCCCGTTGCTCGTGAGGGAAGTCCCTCCGCTGGAGTGGCTCTTGACGCTGATCAGGGGATTGACCCCGGCGTCGTCGTCGATGTCCACCCAGGAATAACGGGCTCCGAAGGTCCACATGGATTCAGTCACATAACTCCCCTGGATCGTGAAGCCTTTGGCGCTGGCGTCTGCTGTCCCACCATCCTCTTCGGCTGTGCGATAGAATGCGTCGACCATGCCGTGGATGCCATGGGTCTTCACCACTGCGGAGAGGTTCACCGAGACGCTTTGGGAGTCCACGCCTGTCCCTTCGTTCCCGATCCAGACCCCGGCTCCGATCGACCAACGCAGGTCCTTGCTTCTCTTGAGATCCCCCGCAGCGTAGCTCATGCGTGAGAGACCGCCCTTGTTGTCGCTGTCCAGGGTCGCACCGAAGCCGAAGTTCAGCTTGACATCGGTGTTGGAGGAGTCCTCTCCCTGACCACTCAATCTCGTCCCTTTGGCGATGGTGGAGTTGAAGGCGCCGGCGAAAACGTGGAGCCTCTTGTCCATGGCCCCCAGGATGAGATTGACGCCTCGAGAGCGCTGCCCCGAGAAGGTCCCCGACGCGAGGGAGGCATCGGTAAACTCGCGCTTAGTGGAGGAGCCTGTCTGTTCCCGGCCGAAGAGGGGCTTTTGCTGGCCTGCACGGACGGCAAGACTCATGTCTTCGTTGTGCCAGAGACGCTGTTCGATCCAGGCGTCTTTGACCGAAGTTGTGTTGGCTCCATCGAGGATCAGCTTGAGTTTGGTCTCGTGGGCGATGCTTGCCTTGACACCGATCCGGGCCTCTTTGACCGCGAAGTTGTTGGTGTTCTGGGCGATGTCCCCCGAGATCATGTCGAAGCGCTGGAGGATGTGCCCGTAGAGGGTGGCCTTGTTTTCGCCATTGGTGAAGACGACTCCCTTGCCGAATTTCCAAAGAACCTGTGTCCCCTTCTGAAGGGCGGGGATGCGTACCCGGCTCAGGTCTGCGTCATCGTGCCCCGCATACGCGGGGGCCGAGAGAAGTAGAAGGGCGAAAAGGGGGAATGTGATGGACTGCTTCAATGTTCCGTCTCCTGTTGAGGTTTTGAGGATGTGGGAACTCTGCAAAATCTGTAGTATGGAGGGGGTCCTTAGGGCGTGGCGGATTGTCACGGAGCTGGGAAGCGAACTCTCCCTAGCCATTTTGGTGAAGTAAGCTGGAGTCCAGCGAATCCAATGTCCTCTCTTTCCAAGCAGATGCAGCGCCTTCTCGCCCAGGTCGACAAGATCGCGACCAACGAGGAGCCCGTTCTCCTCCTCGGTGAGACGGGAGTCGGAAAGGGAGTGATCGCAAGGCGCATCCACGAGGGTTCTCCCCGGAGGGACAAACCCTTCATTCCGCTCAACTGTGCCGCCTTGCCGGAGGCTCTGATCGAGAGCGAGCTGTTCGGGCACTCCAAAGGTTCTTTTACGGGGGCTACCGGAACGAAAAAGGGACTCCTGGAGATGGCGGATCAAGGGACCCTTTTTTTGGATGAGATCGGGGAGATGCCTCTCGGCCTCCAGGCGAAGTTGCTCACCGTCCTCGAGGAGGGACGTTTCCTTCCCGTGGGGAGCACGCGTTACCTCGACTCCAATTTTCGCCTGGTCGCCGCTTCCAACAAGGACTTGATCCAGGAAAAGGACAAGGGCGGGTTCCGGTCCGATCTCTTCTTCCGGATCGGAGTTTTCGTGCTGCTCATTCCACCTCTGAGGGAGTGGATGAGCGAGCTGCCGGGTCTCTGCGACCAGTTCCTGGCCGAGATCGGAAAGGGCCAGCGCTTTTCCAAGGAGGCTCTCGAACGCCTCTACTGCCACTCCTGGCCGGGAAACATCCGGGAGCTGCGCAACGTCGTGCGCCACTCGGCCTTGCTCTGCGAGGAAGACCTGATCGATCTCGCGGACCTTCCCCAATGGATCCTCGGCTCCTGTGCCCATCCTGATGTTCTGGAGAGGGGAAGCCTCAAAGCCAAGCTCGACTGCTTCCAAGCCTGCATCCTCAAACGGACCCTTGAGGATTTTGGAGGAGACCTGGATCAAGCGCTCCAAACCCTGGGGATTTCCCGGAGCAGCTTCTACCGCAAACTCAAGGAAGCGGAAGAGGGTCTCGAGTCCTGAATCTAGGACTCGGGGAGTCTGCCCAGTCCTGTTTCCTGGACCTGGGCAGAGGTTCTTCGGCCTTCTTTTCCCCCTTGGAGGCGAGGCCAGGGGAGATGGGACAACTTGTCCTCCCTCTCTCAGACTTGGCAAAGGTTTTGCTCTTTCCTCCTCCAACAAGGGATTTAGGATTCAAGAATCCCTGAGATTGGGTTGGGCGCTTACATGATCAGCAAGGCGAAAATCCGAGCGTTGGCGCAGGAAGGGCATCCCATGCTTCTTGTTGGCGGGGACCGCAGAGCTTTGCTCGGTCTGGCCAGGAATCTCCATCGGAATTCCCGGTTCGCCGAGGGACCCTTCCTGATCCATCGTGGGGGATCTCGTGGCCTTCCAAAAAACCGGAAGCTGAGCCTCGTTGGACTCTGCGCGCAGCTCTTCCGCAAGGCCGAAGGGGGAACGGTCTACTTCGAAAATGTGGACCTCCTCTCCATGGAGGAGGCCAAGCAGCTCTATATGGTTCTGGAGCGGGGAGAATTTTGGGACCCCGAGACCGAGGAGCTGGTCCCCGTGACCTTTCGGGTGCTCGGGAGCGCCCCTGAGGCTGTGCTCGAGCCCCACCAGGCCAGCAGCCTGATCTATCGCCTTGCGGAACGCATCATTCGCCTCGAAGACCAGGACTGAGCCCTTCCATCCATCTGCCGGCCCATGGCACAGGCTTTGCTTTTAGCCTCCGAAAAGCGCAGGCGGCTCCGAATCGGCCGAGGGCCTTGGGAAGGAGCACGGACCATGGAGGCAAGCTCGAATGACGAACGTACCCGATGTGCAATCGAAGGCAAAGGCGACCCCCGAGGATCGGCGTGCCTTCTTCAAGAGCGCTTTGGCCAAGGCCAGCGGCCTTGCGGCCCTTTTTGGGATGAGCGCCAAGGCGAAGGCTGAGATCCCCCGTTCCGAGGTCAAGGAGTTTCTGGATCCTGCGGTCGATCCACAGGTCAACCACCTGGATCGCATGCTCGAGGATCTGGAGCGGGCCCTCAAAAAACCCATGGAACAGCGGAAGTGGGTCATGGTGATCGACCTGAAGAAATGCACGGGCTGCAAGGCCTGCACGGTCTCCTGCTGTTCCGAGAACAACCTTCCCCCGGGAGTGGTCTACCGCCCGGTGGTGGAGGAGGAGGTGGGGACCTTCCCGGACGTGCGGAAGAAATTTACGCCAAGGCCCTGCATGCACTGCGAAAACCCTCCTTGCACTCCGGTCTGCCCGGTGAAGGCCACCTACAAGCGCCCCGATGGCATCGTCGCGATCGATTATGACGTCTGCATCGGCTGCCGCTATTGCCTCTCGGCCTGCCCCTACAACGCGAGGACCGCGGATTTCGGCGAGTTCTACAACCAGGACGCTCCCGAGATCATGGATTACGAAAAACGCCCCAACTTCGAGTATGGGCGTGAGTGGAAGCGGGATCCCAAGGATCATGGCTCTCCCATCGGCAACGCGCGCAAGTGCCACTTCTGCCTGCATCGCGTGGAGAACGGGATGCTCCCCGCCTGCGCGACCACCTGCCTTGGAGGCGCCACCTATTTCGGCGACTACAACGATCCGACCAGCCTGGTGCATCAACTGGTGGGATCTTCTCGGATGATGCGTCTCAAAGAAGAGCTCGGAACGGAGCCCAAAGTCTATTACCTGGTCTGAGGAAACTGAAATGTCACGTGGATTCAAGATCGTCGCTTTTGTTGTCTGGCTCCTCCTCTTCGCCTGGGGTGTCTCCGGGGTTTTCCAGCGCCTGAGTGGGGGGCGCGAGCTCGCCAACTATGGCAGCTATGTCCCCTGGGGATTGTGGGTCTCCTCCTACATCTACTTCATCGGGCTCTCGGCCGGCGCCTTTTTGCTCTCCTCCATGATCAACGTCTTCCAGGTAAAGAGCCTGAAGAAGCTGGGACGCTTTTCCCTCTTCGTCGCCGCCATCACCCTCATGATGGCCTTGCTCTCGATCTGGTTCGACCTGGGGCACATGGGCCGCTTCTACGAGGTGTTCACCCGCCCCAACTTCAGTTCGATGATGGCCTGGATGGTCTGGCTCTACACCGCTTATTTTATTTTGATCCTGGTCGAGCTGTGGGTGGAGATGCGCATTGATCTCGCGAAGCGCGCGAGCGAGGGTGGGCCCCTGGCCGGGATCTATCGCCTCCTGGCCCTGGGGTACAAGGCTCCACAGGGCGAAGAGCTCCAGGTAGCCGAAGCGAAGAATGTCGCCCTCATGAGGAAGCTGGGAATCCTCGGGATTCCTCTGGCGATCGCCTTTCACGGAGGGGTGGGCGCCCTCTTCGCGACCCTCTCCGCTCGCCCCTACTGGCACTCCTCGATCTATCCCATCCTCTTCTTGACCGGTGCCCTGGTCTCCGGCGGTGCCTTGATGCTGGCCCTGGTCTCGGCGACGGATCTCCTGCCCGGCCATGAGCGCCGTGCGCCCATCATGGCCCTGCTTGCAAAGATCGTTCTAGGCCTTTTGGCTTTCGACCTCATCCTGGAGTTCGCCGAGTTCACGATTCCCATGTGGTATGGGGTGGGACCCGAAAGGGACTTGTTGATGGAAGTCCTGACGGGTCGCTATTGGTATGTCTTCTGGGTCTTCCACATCCTTCTGGGATCCTTGATCCCCATCATTCTCCTGCTCTGGAAGCCTGCCAAGGAATGGGCCATGGGGACGGCTGGAGGACTCATCGCGCTGACCTTCCTGGCCGTTCGGCTCAACCTCGTGATTCCCGGTCAGGTGACTCCCCAGCTCAAGGGTCTGGAGTCCGCTTATGTCGATTCCAGGCTGCGCTTCGAGTATGTGCCGAGCCTCTTCGAGTGGTCGGTTGTCGCATTCATCGTGACCTTGGCCTTCGCCCTGTTTTTTCTTGGGAAAAAGTATTTGCCCTTGAGAGTCCCTGACACCGAGGCGGTTTGACCCTGAGATGGTTTGATCCAAAAGGAAATCGGACAATGAAAAATCCACTGAACACCAAAGAAAAAAGCGAGGAAAGGATGTCGCCCTCTCCTAAGGAATCTCCCAAGGGTTTGAATCGTCGTGAGTTCCTTGCGAGCTGCGCTTTTGTGGGGGGGGCCGGTTATCTCGCGCTTCGTTCCGCGCAGATGCTCCCCGAGCTATCAGGTTTGACGGTGGCGGGGCCGGATGGCGCCTTCCCCGAATACATCCTGGCCAAGCCGGAGAGCGTCATCTACACGACCTGTCTCCAATGCCACGTGGACTGCCAGGTCAAGGCCAAACACTGGGACGGAGTCCTGGCCAAGCTCACCGGAAACCCATACAGCCCCCAGAACTATCTCCCGCATCTCCCCTATGGAACCAAGCTCGAAACATCCGCAAAGGCGGATGGGAAGCTCTGCGCCAAGGGGCAGGCCGGGATCCAGACCTACGCGGATCCCTACCGGGTGCGCAAGGTCCTGAAAAGGGCGGGTCCCCGGGGGTCGAACAAATGGCAGAGCATCTCTTTCGATCAGTTCATCAAGGAGGTCGTCGAGGGAGGAAAGTTGTTCAAGTCCCTCGGTGACAACCGCAGCTATCCCGGCTTCGCGGAGGTCTATGCCCTTCGGGATCGCTCCGTTGCCAAGGCCATGGCCGCGGACGCGAAGAAGGTCGGCAAGGGGACTCTCTCCCTGGCGGAATTCAAGAAGAGGCACGCTGCCCACCTCGACAAACTCATCGATCCCGACCATCCGGACCTGGGCCCCAAGAACAACGGCTTCGTGTTCCAAGCAGGGAGGATCGAACATGGACGGAAGGAGTTTTTGAAACGTTTCGTCCATGACAGCTTTGGTTCGGTCAACGCCTATGAGCACACGACGATCTGCGAACAATCCCACCACATCGCCTTCAGTGAGATCACCGGGCACAAGACCCACCACATGAAACCCGATCTCCTGAAGACCGAGTTCGTCCTCTTCTGGGGAACCGGAGCTTTCAGCGCGAACTTCGGCTTGACTCCCATGAGTGAGCGGGTGACTACGGGGACGGTGGAGCGAGGTCTCAAGACGGCTGTTGTGGACCCCCGCATGTCCAATGATGCGGCCAAGGCCGATTTTTGGCTCCCGGTCAAACCTGGGGCCGATGGCGCCCTGGCTTTCGCTTTCATGCGGTGGATGTTCGAGCACAACCGCTTTGACGCCAAGTTCCTGTCCAACGCCAACCGGGCCGCGGCAACGGCGGACAGGGAACCGAGTTACACCAACGCCACCCACCTGGTCGTGATCGAAGAGGGCAGGCCCGCTCGCCTTCTCAAGGCGAGCGATTTGGGCATCGGCAAAGACGATCAGGGCGTCGTGATGAAAAACGGGAAGCCCCTGGCTTTCTCCGCGGAGGACAAAAGCCATCCGGTCGAAGGGGATCTCTTTGTGGACACGACCCTCAAAGGGATTCAAGTCAAGACTCCCCTGACCATTCTGCGTGAGGAGGCAATGAGCCGCTCCTGGGACGAATACGAGAGCATCACAGGAATCAGTCTGAACCTGTTGGAGCCCGTCGTGCGGGAACTCACCAGCCATGGCAAGAAAGCGGCGATCGACATGTATCGGGGCCCCGTCCAGCACACCGACGGCTTCTATGCCGGAGCCTCGGTGATCACCCTGAATGTTTTGATCGGAAACCTCGACTGGGCTGGAGGGCTCTCCAAGGGCGGAGGCCATTGGCACGAGAGCGGGGGAAAGCCCGGGAGCGCCTACAACATGTCCAAGCTCCATCCCGCCAAGTTCGCCAAGTTCGGCCCAAAGATCACGCGGGAAAAAGCGCGTTACGAGGACTTCTCCCTGTTTCGGGAAAAGGGGTATCCCGCAAAGCGACAATGGTACCCTTTCACCAGTAATGTCTATCAAGAGATCATCCCCTCCTTCGCCATGGGCTATCCCTATCCAGGCAAGATTCTGATGACCCACAAGGGGACCCCAGTCCTCGCCAGCCCGGCGGGAAACAAGATGATCGAGATGCTCCGGGATCCGGAGCGAGTCCCTCTTTTTATCGCGAGCGACATCGTGATCGGGGAGACCAGCATGTATGCCGACTACATCCTTCCCGATCTGAGCTATCTGGAACGCTGGGGAACTCCCCATGTAACCCCAGATGTTACGACCAAAACGAGCAAGGTCCGGCAGCCCGCGGCCATTCCTCTCACCGAAGAAGTCGAAATTGACGGAGAGCGCATGCCCATTTGCTTGGAGACTTTCGTCATCGCCGTGGCCAAGAAGTTGAATCTCCCCGGTTTCGGCAAGGACGGGTTCGGCCCTGGCATGCATCTGGACCGCATGGAGGACTGGTATCTCAAGCTGATCGCGAACCTCGCTGCCGGGGACAAACCAGGTGAGGTTGTTCCGGATGCAAGTGAAGAAGAACTCCGGATCTTCAGGGCGGCGCGGGCTTTCCTCCCAAAGAGCATGTTCTCCGAAGAGCGCTGGAAAAAGGCTGTGAAACCCGAACTCTGGAAAAAAGTCGTTTACGTCCTGAACCGGGGCGGGCGTTTCGTGCCGGCGGGGGGTGCCCATGACGGCCCCTATATGAAATCCAAGCTCGGGACCATGATCCATCTCTTCATGGAGGATGTCGCCGCCCAGAAGAACAGCATGAGCGGTGAGAACTTCGCGGGTGTCCCGACCTTCCGCGGCCAGTTCGACACCTCCGGCAAGCCCCTGGACCGGGATGGGAAGTACCCCTTCGCTCTGATCACCTACAAGGAACCCTTTGGAGGACAGAGCCGAACCATCAGCAACTACTGGGCGAACATCGCCCTCAAAAACGAGAACCACATCCTGATGCACAAACGTGACGCGGCCAAGCTCGGTCTCCGGAATGGGCAGAAGGTGCGCCTCGTCTCCGCCCTCAATCCCAAGGGCCGTTTCCGCATCAACGAGGAAAGGGTCCTCGACCTCGTCGCCCCTCTCGAAACTGTAGAAGGTATCCGACCCGGCACCGTGGGAGTCTCCTGGCACTATGGCCATTGGGCTTATGGATCCTGCGATGTGGAAGTGGATGGACAGAGGGTCCGGGGAGACAAGCGCCGAGCGGCGGGGCTCTGCCCCAACGCGGTGATGGACGTAGATCCCATCGTTCAGGATGTTTGCCTCACCGATCCCGTCGGTGGAAGCGCGGTCTACTTCGACACAATGGTTTCCGTCGAGCCTGCATAGTCCGAAAAACCTCTCCATAGGTTTGGAGTCTGGCCAGGGCGCTGGCAAAGGCCCTGGCCAGCATTTTTAATGAAGAGCCGGACCCCAAAACCTTTCTTGGGCAGTGCTGTCCGAGATCATCGATCCCTCTTTCGGAAACTCCCTCCATTCTCCTCCCTGGAACCCCCATTCTAAGCTCGAACCCCTCCCTCCCAAACCAAGTCCCCATTGCCGGTTGTCCAAGTTTTGGGTTTTCAGCATTTTGTCTGGGCGATTGGGGAAAAACGATCTTGGACAGGCCTGTTGCTGGGGGTGTGCAACGAGGCCTATCCTCTTGGACGCCTGGCCTTTCTTTTCAGGCGGGCGGCCTTGGGGGGCCGCTCGGGGATGAGGCAGTCCTTGCCCTTGCCGATGAGGTCTGTGCGGCCGATCCGGGTCAGGGCCTCGTGGACCTCGAACCAGTTCTCGGGTTTAAAGAACTGCATGAGGGCACGCTGGAGTTTGCGGTCGCGGGCTTTTCTGGCGACGGGGATCTCCTTGCCGCTTATGGGGTCGATGCCGGTGTAGTACATGCAGGTGGCGAGGTCCATGGGGGCGGGGATGAAGTCCTGGACCTGCCTTGGTTTGAGACCTTGGCGTTTGAGAAAGAGGGCCAGCTCGACCATGTCCTCGAGGCTGCTGCCGGGGTGGCTTCCGATGAAGTAGGGGACGAGGTATTGCTCGCGGCCCGCCCGGGCGGAGGCCTTTTCGAAGCGTTTTTTGAAGAGTTCGAAGTCGGAGATGCCGGGTTTCTTCATGAGGGCGAGGACGCGGGCGCTGGCATGCTCGGGAGCCACCTTGAGGTGGCCGCCGGTGTGGTGGGCGGCGATGTCGTCGAGGTAGGCCTGGTCGAGCTTGGCGAGGTCGGTGCGGATGCCGGAGGCGATGTGGACGCGTTTGATGCCGGGAGTCTCGCGGGCTTTTTTCATGACCTGGCGCAGGGAGCTGTGCGAGGTGTCGAGGAGCTTGCAGATCGTGGGGTGGATGCAGGAGAGACGGCGGCAGCGCTGTTCGACCTCGGGCTCTTTGCAGTGCATGCGGTACATGTTGGCGGTGGGGCCGCCGAGGTCGGAGATGTGGCCGTGGAAGTCCTTTTGCTGCGTGAGCTGGCGCACTTCTTTGAGGATGGAGGCCTCGCTGCGGCTCTGGATGGGGCGGCCCTGGTGCATGGTGATGGAGCAGAAGGTGCAGCCGCCGAAGCAGCCGCGCATGACCTGGATGGAGTCCTTGATGGTCTGGAAGGCGGGGATGGGTTCCTCGTAGCGGGGATGGGGCGCGCGCTGGTAGGGGAGGTCGTAGCAGGCGTCCAGCTCCTCCGTGCTGAGCGGCAGGTCGGGAGGGTTGACGACGAGGAGGCGCCCCCCATGGGCCTGGGTCAAGCGCCGGCCGGACCAGGGGTTGGTCTCGTGGTGGAAGAGGCGGGTCATGCGGACGAAGGCCTGCTTGTCGTTTTTGACTTCCTCGAAGCTGGGTAGGGGGACGGTGAGGTTGTCCCGGGGAGCGTCCTCCCAGCGGTGGTCGGGGAGGGGTTCTTTGGCGCCGAGGAGGTAGGCGACGCCGCGCATGTCGCGCAGGGCGCGGATGTTCTCGCCGGCGCTGAGGCGCTCCGCGATGCGGCGGAGGCTGCGTTCGCCCATGCCGAAGACGCAGAGATCGGCTTTGGAGGTGACGAGGATGGAGGGGCGGACCGTGTCCGACCAATAGTCGTAGTGGGCGATGCGGCGCAGGGAGGCTTCGACACCGCCGATGACAACCGGGACGCCGGGGGAGGCTTCGCGGCAGCGCTGGGCGTAGACATTGGTGGGGCGGTCGGGGCGAAGACCCTTGCGCCCCCCGGGGGAATAGGCGTCCTCGCTGCGTGGCTTGCGGTTCGCGGTGTAGTGGTTGATCATCGAGTCCATGTTTCCGGCGCTGACGGCGTACATGAGCCGAGGTGGCCCCAGTTCCTTCCAGGCGGAGCTGTCTCTCCAGGGCGGTTGGGCGAGGATGGCGACTGTGAACCCCGCGGCCTCGAGGACGCGCCCGAGGATGGCCATGGCGAAGGAGGGATGGTCGATGTAGGCGTCGCCGGTGACGAAGATGACATCGGGCTGCTCTATGCCCAGGGCGTCCAACTCCGCGCGGGAAGTCGGCAGAAAGGCTCCGTTCATGCGCTCCGCTCTTGGGTGCTTTGCCCCTTGCGCTCCCGTGCCCGCTCGAGGACCCGTTCGGTGAAGCTACGCAGAAAAAACATCTGCTCCGAGCCCAACCCCTGCCCGATGAAGGCCGCGCCGTAGGTAAAACCCATGAGGGCGATGGCCGCCGGGGTTACGAGCAAGGCCCAGGGGCTCTCATTGGTGCTCCACTGTGCCAAACCATAGACGAGGCCTCCCAGAGCGGCGATCCCCAGCACGCCGTAGATCGCCAGAAAGAGGGTCCACACTCCGGGGTTGGGACTGAAGCGCCCATGGAGGATGTTGGCTTCGTTCTCAGCGGGAGCGGGGAGGACCTTGAGCCCAAGGTGTGGAGACCAGAAATGTTGATCCTCTTCGCGGATCTCCAGAATGGCGTGGTCCTTGAAAACCTTGCCACGACAGGGGCATTCACCTCTCTCCAGAGCCTCACGCAGGAGTTGGAAGAAGAATTCCCCCTCACTGGGAAGCGGACGCTCAAAGGTTGGTCGCATTCGGGGGCTGGCCATGCTCGTAAAACTAGCAGACGCAGCCGGATGGTGGAAGCGAAGCGAGCTTGGGGAAGTTAGGCGAGTCCGCCCATTTCCGCTTCTCCACGGATGTAGTCGCGCATGAGGCGGATTTCTTTGCGTTGATCTTTGACACAGTCCTTGAGGAGGTCCCGCATGGAGAGCATGTCGATCAATTTTCCGCCTTCGAAGATGGGTAAATGGCGGCAACCCCGTTCGCGCATGCGTTTTGCGGCGGTCTCGCGGTTTTCCGTGGACCTGGCGACGACAGGATCGGTGGTCATGACCTCGGAGAGGGGCGTCTGGTGGAGATCCTTGCCTGCATGGACGACGCGGACACAGAGGTCCCTCTCGCTGAAGACTCCTAGGAACTCGCCTTTTTCGCAGATGGAGACGATGCCCACGTTTTTCTCGACCATCATTGAGAGGGCTTCGTGGACGCTGGCGGTCGGGGGAAGAACACAAAGCACAGGGGTCCTGCGCTTCAGGATACGCTTGAGCATTCCCATTTTAGCCTCCGAGAAAGAGAGAGGAATGGATTTTGTAAAGAACATTGCCCACGATTCTAACAGAAAGCGTTGTTTTGGGGAGTCCCCCCTGATATGGGGCTTTTTGGCTGTTTCCTGAGAGGATGAGGCTACAATCCCTGCTTTGGTCGTTCCCTTCCGAGTCCGTTTACACCATAAAAAACAGGAGATCCTCCCATGAGGAATCGCAATCCGCTCTCGTTTGCACGTCTCGCTCTTTTCCCCTTGGCTCTGGGCCTGGGATCCCTCTTCTCCTGCGCCGGAAATGAGCGGGCGCCCCACCAGCCGGTCAAGGGCGTGGATACGGAAAAGAACGAGGTAAAAAACCCCTATGACAAGATGAGCGCTCTGCCAGCCCCGGGGAGAGCTGGGGTGGCCGCTTCGGAGGAGGCACCCTCGGAGGCGAAGTCGAGCGAAGATCTGTCGAACCAGGATGCGCAGAACAAAGGGGGTGAGGAAAGTGGGCAGGACGCCTTCGCTTTCCTCTCCACCTTTCGCGCGGCAAATCGCTAAGGCCGCAAAAACCATGGAGGGCAAGGTCGCCCTCTTTCCCGCGCTCACCAAGGCCGAAACGGGGGAGGTCTACGTGACCACCCTCGGCGAGAAGTTGGTTTCGGAGCTGGCCGACGAGCTGGAGTTCCAAGGGGTGCAAGTGCTCTGGGGAGCAGGCTTGGATCGGGCTCTTGCCAGGAACAACCGGAGCTTTCGCAGTTATGTCGATGTCCCCAGCGCGGTGGCCCTTGGGGCCAAGATGGGGGTTCCCCTCGTGGTCACGGGCAAGGTCGAACATCGTGTCTTCAGCGCGATCGATCGGGACTGGGCTTTGAACATCCAGCTGGCCGCTTTCGCCACGGATGGCTCGGGCGGAAAGGCACGGCTCAAAAAGCGTTGGACGACGGGGCCCGCTTATGTCCTTTTGCGCAAGTATTTTGACCGCAAGAGCGAGATCGCGGTCGGGAACGAGGCGAAGAAGGTGGAGCCCAACCTGGCCAATGAATTGCGGAGCAGCGCCCAGGCCCTGGCGGCGAAGATTCGGAGGGTGCTCGGCAAGAAGACTCGGAGCGTGGTTCTCATGCCGGTCTCGGTGGAAGGGCGGGGGATTCCCCTGATGGTGCTGCAGAGCCTCAAGGAAACGGTTGAGGAGCAGTTTCGCGAAACGACCCGGGGGATCGCTGCCAAGATGCGTGGCGCGGTGGCTCGTCTCGAGACGCGGCGACGTAATCTGATGAAACAGGCCAACACCTTGGAGCAGCGCATCGCTGCACTCAAGAAGGCGGGTGCCAAGGGGAGCCGGGCCCTTGCAGAGCTGCGAAACAAGCGGGAGGTGGCCCGGCTACGCCTCGCGGACGCAAAGAAGCGGGTCCTGGAGATGGGGATGCAGGTCTCCAAGGCCAAGGCCGCCCTCAAGATGAGCCGGGAGAGTTTGAAGCGCGCCCGGACCATGCGGGATCGGGCACGAGATCTCCTCGAAGCCGCCCGCAACAAAAGCGCCAAGGTGGGCAGCCTGCTCTCCCGGGAACTGGAGGCGTTGGACAAAAGCGTGGCCTCCATTCGCGCCTTGCAAAAGAAGGTGGCTCTGCGTTTCCAAAAGGCGCAAAAGGAAGCGTCCCAGGCCCGCGCTGCCGCGGCGGCGGAGGCCGAGCGCCTGGCTTCGATTGTCGAAGCGACCATCGACAAGAATCGCGGGCTTCCTCCCAGCACCCAACCCAGTTCCGGCTCGATCCAGGCAAGGAGCGAGGCGAGGATGGGGGGGCAGGGAGCCGGACTCCTGGCCTACGAAAAAGCCTTCCAACATAAGGATGTCCTCTTGGAGATGGCGGGAATCCGCTCTTCTCTCGCGAACGTGTTGGAGGAGCGGTCCAAGCTTCTCGCCCTCCAGTCCAAGGCCGGAAAAGAGCGCCTGACCGAACTGGAATCCTCGCTAAAGCGTTGGGAGGCCAAGCTGACGGCTCTCCAGGACAGGGTCGAGCGGGAAAGGGCCCGGCTCGAGGCGCTCGAGCCAAAGCTGGCAGAGGCTCGTGCAGCCTGGAAGCGGGCGGAGTTGGAACTGCGTGGGCTGGACGAAAAAGTGGAGGCCCTTTCCAAGGGGCAGGACCGCCTGGATCCCCAACTGAAAGCTGCCCTCCAGCTGTCCGATCGGATCGCGCGGGCGCGGGAGGGGGCGGAGGAGGCCCTGGCGCAAGAGCGGCTGCGGGATCCGCGGGCCGAGGCCTTGGCCTCGGGTCCGGTGGAGCTGGGAGGCCAGCGCTTCGAGTCCCTGAACCAGGCCAGGATGCGAGTCGAAGAGCTACGGCGCCGGGCGGTCCGGGAGGCCCACTCGGGTCTTCGTGGACAGCTGCTCGCGGTCCTTTCGGGAGCCCTGGCGGAACGGGGCATTCGAGTCCGGGTCCTCGGCCGGGATCTCAAGGAGGCTCCGAGGGGGGGGCTGGCGGTCCAGCCGACCTTCAAGAAAATCGGTGATCGTTTCGAGTTCGCGGCCCACTTTGTGGGGTTGGGAGCGCCGGGGGCCAGGCCTTCGGTCACTCTTGACCCGCGTTGGACTCCCCTCTTGCAGGAAGAGCTGGGGGCGAGCGGTGGAGGAGGAAAAGAATAGGAGTCTTTCTTCACCGAGCCGGTTTCATCTCCAAGATGCCCTTTCCAATTGGTCCTTTTCACCTTTCAGACAGTTCTTTTTCTCACTTGTTCAGGAAACCCAAAATGAAGAAATTTTCGTTTCTAGGCCTCATGGGCCTCGTCCTTCTCCTGTCCTCCTGCGCTTCGGGCCGCCGGGGCAAGATCATGAGCAGCAGCGATCAGGATTATGTGGGGAATACCTCCGCCGGCGCCGCTACCTTTGACCGCTTGATCAGCGGGGCGGTGGAGAGGCTCCTCAAGCTGCATAACGCGGCCAAGACCGGTAACGCCAAGCTCAAGGTGGTCGTCCTCCCCCTCGAGAACCGAAGTGGAGAAGAGATCGGCGATTGGCAGGAGCAGATCTATGAGTTGATCGATACGAGCATCAACCGCTCCGATCGTTACGAGATGGTCTCGGGCCGTTTTGTCAGCGCCGCCATGCGCGAGGCGGGGAGGCTCCGCCCGGACGACCTGTTCATCCCCTCCAAGCGGCGGGCCTTCTTGCGAGTCCTGGAGTCCCAGGGCAACGTGGTCGCTGCTCTCCTCTTCCCCAAGCTGACGCGCGGGACGACCAACGCGGGCCAGGGAGTGACCCAGCGCAATTACATGCTCAACCTCGAACTCGTCGATGTGAAATCCGGCAAGAGCTACAAGGTCGCTGAACGGCTCCGCAAGGAATACCACCGCTAGGACTGAATGGTTCCCATGGCTCCCAGTTCGCTTTTTTCCAAGGTCTTCACCCGGCGGTTTCGGCCCAAGGGCCTGCCCACCCGCCTTGCGTTGCTCTTCGTTCTGGCGGGGGGCTGGAGCTGCTCGTCGAGTCCCATGCCGGAGATTCGGCGGGCGTATGCGAGCGGCAATTTTCAGCGGGCGAGCGAAATGCTGGCTTCGCTGGAAAAGCGCGATCCTTCCAATGCGCATCTCTATGGGATGGAGCGTTCCCTGCCTCTCCTCGCGATGGCCCGGCCGGCCGAGGCCGAGAAGGAGCTGCGGAACGCCCGGGACCGTTTGGATGAACTGACGGGCAAGGGGGCTTGGGAGTGGTTCTCTTCCATGCTTCTCGATGACCGGCAAAACGACTATGAAGGGGCCGACTATGAGAAGGTTCTCGTGCGCGCTCTCCTTTCGGTTTCCAACCTGATGCGTGGGGGGCAGGACGCGGACGCGTACGCCTACCAGGTGCTGGAGAAGCAGCTGGAGATCATGGGAAGCTTCGAAGCCCCCAACGGTAAAAAACCCAAAAAGGCTTACAAACTGGTCGCCTTTGGCTCCTATCTACGGGGCATCCTCAACTCCGACGACGCGATGCATCTGGAGATTGCCAAGTCGGCTTTCAAGCGCGCGCTCGAGATCGAGCCGGAGAATCCCCTGATCCGCCGGGCCCTGGACCGGGTGGAGAATGGCAAGCATTCCAGGAAAGGGAACGGGGTCGTCCATGTCCTGGCCTTTGTGGGGCGGGGCCCTTACAGGGTCGAAGTGGACGCCCCCGTTACCGCGCTTGCCTTCCAGATCGCGCAGATTGTTTGGCAGCACAATCGCCGTACAGGCGCGATCCCCAACCTGACAAGGGTGCCGATCCCTGCCCTGGCCTTCCACCAGGACAACCCCGAAACGGTCGGCATCCGGGTCGACGGCCGCCCTGTGGGGGAGGCGTTGACGGTCACCGATGTCGAACTCTGTGCCGAGAAGGAATTCGCCGCGATGAAGGACTACATCCTCTCGCGGGCTGTCCTGCGCCGGGCTTTCAAGCTCGCGGTCGTGGAAACCGCCAAAGAAGTCAACCGCAAATCCCGGGGCCGCGAAAAGAACTTGGGGCTCAACCTCGGGCTGGATCTTCTCGGCATGCTCTGGACCGGGGCGGAAGCCGCCGACCTCCGTTGCTGGAGCTTCGTTCCCGCCAGGCTGCAAGCGTTTCGTATCGAACTTCCTGCCGGTGTCCACGAGATTTCCCTCGAACCCTTGGGGAAGGGTGGTCTCCATGGAGGCGCCCGCCGGGTGCGTGTGCGGGTCCGCGATGGATTCAATACCTATGTTCTGGGTCTCTTCCCGAGCTGGATCGGGGCGGTCCCTCTTACCAGCGATCCCGCGGAAGAACTTCCCCCAGCACGATCCGACTCGAGGATTTCTCCTGCATCGAATTCTTCCGCATCGAATTCTTCTGCATCGAATTCTTCTGCATCATCCCTGAAAAAGGCAAACAAATGAAAACCCGCACAAGCAAAGTCCTCTCCCTCCTCCTACCTACGGTTGTCCTGGGATTCGGTTGCCACTATTCCAACCCCCATGGAAGCCAAGCCCTCGAACCTGTCACCCGGCTTCTTACCGAACCCTCGGGCGCAAGCGTCAAAATCCCCCGGCTCAACTTGCTGCTCGAGGCTCCCTGCGATCTTCCGGGCGACATCGTCCCCGCAGACCGCCTGATCATCTCCAAAGACGGCTATCGCGTCTGGGAGGGCCTGCTCCGCGACATTCCCCAAGTCGCCAAGGGCACCCGCCGTCTCGACCTCATCCGCAACTGAGGAAGAAAAACGCCGCAGGGAACGCCTGTAGGGAACGCCTGTAGGGAACGCCTCCAGGCGTTTCATGTAGGAAACACCTCCAGGTGTTTCATGTAGGAAACGTCTCCAGACGTTTCCTCAAAACGCCTGGAGGCGTTTTCCACCCAAAACGCCTGGAGGCGTTTTCCACCCAAAACGCCTGGAGGCGTTTTCTACCCAAAACGCCTGGAGGCGTTTTCTACGCAAAACCCCTGGAGGGGTTTTCTACTGGGGTTTTCTACTGGGGTTTTCTACTGGCCTTGTCGCCGTCAGTGGGTGTTTTTGGTAAGGAAGTCGATGAGGTCGAGCTTGGTCAGGATGCCGAGGAGTCGGTTTTCCTCGTCGACGACGAGGGCGACTTCACCGCGGTCGAAGATGGTCGGGAGGTGGTTGGCTTCGGCGTGAACGGGGATCGTGGTGACCTTACGTTCCATGATTTCGGCCACGGGCGTGTCATTGCTGGCTCGTCCGTCGACCATGAGGTGGAGGACGTCGGCTTCGGTGAGAATGCCGGCGAGGCGACCCTGGTCCAGGACGGGGATTTGGGAAACGCCGGTTTCTTTGAACTTGCGGATGACCTTGCCGAGGTTTGCGGCGAGGTCCACGGTGATCAACTCCTGGGGAGGGAGGGAGCGGAGGACATCGCCGACGCTTCCGATCGCCCAGTCGGGCTCGAAGAAACCGTTCTCGCGCATCCAGCGGTCGTCCAG
The DNA here is from genome assembly GCA_011321845.1 of Planctomycetota bacterium. Taxonomy (GTDB): domain Bacteria; phylum Planctomycetota; class UBA1135; order UBA1135; genus HyVt-539. Next base: position 23,674 of record DROQ01000114.1, read on the forward strand.
GAACTTGGTCATGTAGTTGCGGACGGAGTCGGGGAGGATGACGGCGATGCGGCTGCCTTTGGGTAGTTCACGGGCGACTTGCATTGCCGCCCAGACCGCGGCGCCGGAGGAGCCGCCGACCAGGAGGCCTTCCTGGCGGATGACCTGGCGGGCCATGCGAAAAGAGTCGCGGTCGTTGGACTTGATCCAGCGGTCAACAAGGTCGCGGTCGAGGACGTCGGGGATGAAGTCGTAGCCGATGCCTTCGACCTTGTACGGGACGATCTCCCCGGGGCCGGCGAGGATGGAGCCTTCGGGGTCGACGCCGATGATCTGGCAATTGGGGATTTCTTTTTTGATGGTCTGGGCGATGCCGGTGATGGTGCCGCCTGTGCCGGCGGTCGCGACGAGCGCGTCGAGTTTCCCTTCGCATTGTTCGACGAGTTCACGACCGGTCCCCTCGGAGTGGGCGAGGGGGTTGGAGGGGTTGGAGTACTGGTCGAGGATGTGGGCGTTGGGGAGGACCTCGCGCAGGCGTTTGGCCACGCCGATGTGGCTCTCGGGGGCATCCCAGGCCGCTTCCGTGGGGGTGCGAATGATCTCGGCGCCGAGGGCTTCGAGGGTGACTTGTTTTTCTCGGCTCATCTTTTCGGGCATGGTGATGATCAGGCGGTAGCCTCGGACAGCGGCGGCCATGGCGAGGCCGATGCCTGTGTTTCCGGAAGTGGGCTCGATGAGGGTATCGCCGGGGTGGATGCGGCCCTGCTTTTCCGCGTCGAGGAGCATGCGGACACCGATCCGATCCTTGACCGAGCCACCGGGGTTGAGGAACTCGCATTTGCCCAGGAGCTCTCCGGGGAGGTCGCGCCCGATGCGGGACATGCGGACCAAGGGGGTGTTGCCCACCACGTCGAGGATGGAGTCGTAGATTTTGCTCATGGCTTAGACCGTGCTCTCTGGTTTTGAGGGAAAAGGGGAAGGGAAGCCCACGCGCGCGAGCCAGGGAAACCATAGCAGCAGGGGGGAGCTTGTGCCTCCTCCACTTTTCCCATGCCTGGGATGGGGATTCTTGCGATAACATCGCGGCATGGAAGGGCCGAGGCAGGAAACTCCAGAGAGGGGAATCGGGGCGGGGGCCGGGCCTGCGGAGAAGTCCCAGTCCCCTCCACGGGGTTCCCCTCGGATGAGCCTTCGTACCCGCCTCCTTCTCGGCCTCTCCCTGGCGGTCGCCGTCCCCCTTCTCGCCTTCTGGGTCCTCGGAGATCACGAGATCCGCCGGCGCACGCGGGAGAATCTCATCGTGCACCTCCTGCGCGGCCTCGCGCGGGAGACCAGCGAACGCCTTCGGGAGCAGCTCCTCACCAGCCGAGGGATCGCGGAACTGTTCAGTGTGGATGATCATACGCGGGCTCTGCTGCGGACCGGGGGACGAGGGAGAGGCAACTTCGAATCCTGGTTCCTGCGGGTGGCCGGCCGATTGGTCCCCACCGGCTCCTTCGTCCTCTTCGACGCGGAGGGGAGACCCCTCTTCCTCGCCGTGGACGGAGCGCCGGGGGGAACGCTGCGGGAAGGGGCCTTTCCCGCTCCCTGGTTCAGCTCCGATCCGGAGCTGCTCGGGCCCCGCTTCGCTCCCGTAAGGGTGTCCCCTTTCGTCAGCGAGGAGGCCGGGAGTTCGAGCCGGGATCCCAGCCGCCTCGTGCTGCCGCTGCGCATTCCCATCCTGGAGGACGATATGCGCCTCCTGGGCTTTGGGGTCTACTTCCTTCCCCTCGGCAACCTGCAAGCGGACCTGGAGCGGACACGGAAGGTCTTCGTCCAGGAAATGGGAGTCAAGAGCGCCCAAGTCTTTTTGTTCCTCTCCGGGAGCGGGGAGGGAAGGATCCTCCTCCACACCGACCGTGGACGTATTGGAGCGCGCCTGGACCCTCCCCTCGCCCTGGGCTTCACCAAGCGAGGCAAGCGCATCTACGGAGTGGAGGCCCTGAGCCCTGACGCCGCCCGCCCGGCCCCCGAGTTTGGGGCGGACCCTCTCTTCTGGCGTGTGGGCGTGGTTGCCGACGAGGACGAGATCTTCCAGAGCGTGGACGCCCTGGGCTCTTTCTTCTGGATCCTCCTCGCCGGAATCCTGGCCACCACTCTCGGGATGGCCTCGCTGATCTCCTGGATGGCCACCCGCTCCCTGCGAGGCCTCGAGTCCCTCGCCGCCGAACTGGGGGAGGGCCACCTCGATGTCCGCGCCAAGGAGGAAGGCCCCCAAGAGGTGCGCAGCCTCGCCTCCTCCCTCAACCGCATGGCCACGCGGCTCGAGCAGGACCGCGAGCGTCTCCGGGCCGCCGAGCGGGATCGTGCCTGGACCAAGATGGCCCGCCAGGTCGCCCACGAAATCAAGAACCCCCTCCAGCCCCTCCGCCTCCATGCCGAGTTGATCCAGCGCAGCGAGGCCGCTCCCCAGGCCAAGGAATCCGCGGGGACGATCCTGCGCCAGGTGGCTTCCCTGCAGCGCATCGTCGAGGACTTCCAGGAGTTCGCGCGGGCTTCGGAACCCCTGGACATGAGCCAGGAGTTCGCGCCGGGGGAACTCTTGGAGGAATTGCGCGCCCTCTATGGCGCGGACCCCGGGCTCCGGCTGGAGATCGAAGAGGACGGGTCCTGCCCGGACCTGAGGCTCCGCGGTGATCCCCAGCGCCTGCAACAGGTCCTGATCAACGCCCTCAAGAACGCCATCGAAGCCAGCGGTCCGGAGCCGGAGATCCGCATCCTGAGTCGGGTCCAAAAGGAGGAGTCTCCGCGGGCCGGACTGCAGGAACCAAGGCCGCGGGAGGAACGGGGAGGAGAAGGCCCGAAAGCGTCTTCCCTCCGCTGGATCCTCGAGATCCAGGACCGGGGTTGCGGAGTGGAGGGACTGGACCCCGACGCCCTCTTCGAGCCCTACTTTTCGACCAAGCGCGGCGGGACCGGTCTGGGCCTCGCCCTCGCAAGGCGCCACATCGAAGCCGCCGGTGGGCGGATCACTCTTGGCCCGCGCTCGGGCGGAGGAGCCGTTCTCCGGATCGAGCTGCCGGCCTTTCGCTCGGGAGAGAGGGCCCCATGAACAGCAGTGATCCGGGGCCCCGACGCGAGCCGGACGTCCTTCTCATCATTCCCTGCCTCAACGAAGAAGAAGGCCTGGCCCGGGTCCTCGAGACCCTCCCGATCCAGGAGCAAGGACTGCGCGTCGTCGTCGTCGACAATGGCTCCACCGACCGCAGCGCCGAGGTCGCCCGGGGGATGGGTGTCCAGGTTGTGCGGGAGGAGCGGCGGGGTTACGGGGCGGCCTGCTTGCGGGGGATCGCCCAGCGCAGAAACGAAAGGATCATCGCCTTTTTGGACGCCGATTTCTCCGACGATCCCCGGGAGATTGGCGACATCCTTGGCCCCCTCCGTCGAGGGGAAGCGGAATTCGTCCTCGGCTCCCGGATGTTGCTCCCGGCTTCGCGCAAGGCCCTGCTCCCCCAGGCGCGCTACGGCAATCGGCTGGCCGCCTTCCTCCTGCGGCTTCTTTTCGGGCACCGCTGCACCGACCTCGGACCTTTCCGCGCCTTGAGCTGGGAAGCCTTGCAGCGCATGGGGATGAAGGACCAGAATTTTGGTTGGACCGTGGAGATGCAGGCCAAGGCGGGCTTGCTGGGCCTTCGCTGCCTCGAGGTCCCCGTCTCCTACAAGCAGAGAATCGGCGCCTCCAAGATCACCGGTACCCTGAGTGGAACCCTCGCTGCCTCCTACAAGATCCTCTGGACGCTTTTTTGGCTGCGTCTTCGTCCCTCACTCCCCCCGGTTCCTCTGGAGGAAGGGGCCAAAGTCGGCAGGTAGCGGCGCCTCCACTTCCACCATCTCTCCCGTGAAGGGATGCCGAAACTGCAGTGCGCTTGCATGGAGCATGCAGCGCGGGGCCCGGATCTTTTTGACCCGCGGATCCCAGTGACCGTATTTCCGGTCTCCTACCAATGGGTGTCCCCGATCAGCCATCTGCACCCGGATCTGGTTCCGCCTCCCCGTCTCCAGCCGGAAGGCGAGCAGCGAATACCCTTCGAAGCTCTCCAGGACTCCGTACTCCGTGATGGCCTTTTGTCCCTTGTCGGAAACCTCCATCACCCCGCCTTCTCCCAAGGCCAGAAGGGACTCCAGCCGGGCCGTGATCGGATGGGGGACACCCACGACAAGTCCCCGGTAGATCCGCTCCGCGCGATGCCCCCGGAAGATCCGCTCCATCTCCACCTTGGCCTCTCTGCTCCTGGCGAGGGCGAGGGTCCCGCTGGTCTCCTCGTCCAAGCGGTGGACCAGGAAGAGGCGGGCATCCTCCCCTCGCGTTCGCAGCAGCCTGGCAGCCCAGGGAAGAAGGCTGGGATCTCCCCGCCTCCCCGGGGCCTGTTGAGTGAGCAGGCCCGCCGGTTTGTTCAAAACGAGGAGGTGGGGGTCCAGGTAGAGGATGTCTCGGGGACGGGCCTCCCCGGGTTCGGGAAAATCGGACGATTGTTTCATTCTGGGATTTTGCGATGTGAACGCAACTTTCCAAAGGGGTCAACGACGAAGGGGGTTTGAGCCGAAGTTCTATCCATCGTGAGTGGAGATGTGGAAAAGCTGCGATTCCCCCTGCCGGGTGGCATACCAGAGGGAAAGCCGAAGGGAAGGATCCTGATCATCGATCAAGACCCTCGGGCCGCTTCCCTCCTGGAGGCGGTCCTGAGTTCGCAGGGCCACCAGGTGGATATGGGCAGGGACCTTAGCGAAGCCGAAACGCTGCTCAAGGGCCTTCAGGTGGACCTGGTCTTCCTCCGCGTGGAAAGCGAAAAAGAGAGCTTCCTCCAGGACTTCGGAGCGCTCAAGGACAGCGATCCCATGGTGCCGATTGTTGTGGTGGGACCGGTGGGTGAGACGGATCTGGCCGTGACGACGACGCGCTTCGGAGCATTCGACTACCTTCCCGAGGTTTTCGAGTCCGAAGCCCTCGCCACGATGGTGGATCGCGCCATGAGCGAGGTCTACCGCATCAGGGCCAATACCCGAATGATGCGCATGGTGGCCGAGAGCAAGCTGACCTCGGAGCCCTTGGGCAACGCTCCCGTCTTTCTGGAAAGCAAGACACAGATCGCCGAGGCCCTGGGCGAGGGTGGCCTTTTCGGGGTTGTGGAGGAGGCTGGCTCCGGGGCGCGCGAGACCATACGCCTGCTCCATGAGAGGGTGCATCCGGGCCAGGAGCTTCACCATGTTTCGGGGCAGGATGTCCATGGAGTCACGGACCTTCCCTTTCTGAAACGAGGCAAGGCCCAAGGCCACTGGGTTCTCCATGCAACGGAGAGTCTCTCGCGAAGGATGCAGGGAGCCCTGGCCGCATGGTGGTTCTCCTTCGACGAGAAACCCGGGGGAGAAGATTTTTCCCTCGTCCTCCTCTTTCAACAGTGGGAGGGCCGCATCGAAAACTTCAAGGCCTTCCATCCTGACTTCGCGGCCCTGTTCCGCGTGCAGCAGTGCCTGCGCTACCCCCCTCTGCGCGAGCGGAGAGACGATATCCCCCTCCTCGCCACCGAAGCCCTGATGGAGTTTACCGAAGGTCTGACCTATCCCGGCTTCACCCCGGAGGCCTTTCTTCTTCTTCAGTCCATCCCCTGGCGTGGCAATCTCCTCGAGCTGAGGACCATCATCGGCAAGGCCTGGGTGATCTCGGAGCGTGAGCCCATCGGCAGAGCCCAAGTTTGCGCTGCCTCGGATGACCTGGCTGCCGCCTTCCTTCCCGAAGACGTCGAACTCTATCGTGACGCCGAGTCCCGCTCCGTTCTCCCCTTCGAGGACGAGGAGCGCCACATTCTCGAGCGCGCGCTGATCGCCACCGAGGGCAACGTCAGCCGCGCGGCGGAGCTGCTCAAAATCGGTCGTGCCACCCTCTACCGCAAGATCCACCAGTACGACCTGACGCGCTACAGGAAACGCTCCAGCGCGACCATGGCCAAGGGCTGACCCTCCCGGACTGGGACAGGGTAAGACTTCTTCTCATGGGGGCTTGAGCCCTGGGGAATGCTCCTTTACCCTGAATCTTCCCGCCAAAACATCCCATCCCACCTTTTTCCTATTTCCAATCCGGAGGAATCATTGATGCGACGCTACGCAACCCTTCTCCCCCTTCTCGTCTGCACTTCCCTTCTGAGCGCCCAGAAAACCTGGATCGTCGACGCCAGGGGGGGACTTGGATCCCATTTCAGCGACCTTCCCCAAGCTGTGCAAAAAGCCAAGGATGGGGACATCCTTCTGATGAGACCCGGTCGCTATTCCGGGGTGACCATTGCCTCCAAAGGGCTCAGCATCCTCGGGGGCAACGGAGTCTCCATCCAGCCAGCGGTGAACAAAGCGCCCTTTACGATCACCAATCTCCCGAAGACGAGCAAGATGGTTTTGAGGGGGCTTCGGTTCGAAGAGTGGGCCTATCGTGCCAAGGCGACCCTCCAAATCTCGAGTTGTCGTGGGATCGTTCTGGTCGAGGAATGCGTCGTCCTGGAACCCCATCTCGCCTTTGGGCCGGCGGTTTCGATCTCCTCTTCCTCCTCCGTCGTCTTCAATCACAGCGCGGTTCGCCAGGGCCTCAAGAGTTTGGGGAGCGACCTCGTCTTCAACGGATCCCTGAGCTATTACAAACCAAAGGGGTTTGGTTTTCCCGGGATCATCACGGAGGGGGGGAGCCTGGAGCTGAACCAGGCGACCATCGTTCCTGGGTTCCACCGCCCCCACACAAGCAATGTTCTCCCCTATGGGGTCGAGGCAAAAAACAGCACCATCCTGGTTCGCGGGGATTCTTTCTCGGACATTTTCGGAGGATTCGATCAGGTGACCCGGAAAAAGCTTCCGGCCTTCTTCGATCATGGTGGGAGCAGGCTCTTCCTGGATCCGGATGTCACCTACGAGGGGAAACTGACCTCCTTCGGGAACCGGGTGATCCGGCGGCAGATGCCTTCCTTGATGGCGCGGAGCGGGAGTCTGGGTGGAATGATTCAAGGGGAACTCTATCCGCCGGCCGGCAGCGCTTTTGTCATCCTGGTCGCCCTGCCCATGAACAAAATCTCCACTCCCTGGGGAGACTCCTGGTTGGATCCGAGGAGCACCCTCCCCCTCAGCGTGGGCTCTGTGACCACCAGGGTACGCAAGTCCTACTCCCTCCCCCTTCCCAAGCTAAGCCAACTGCTTGGGCTGAACCTCGCCTTCCAGGCGTTCAGCTCGAACCAGAGGGGGTTCCAGCTCTCCAACGCGGGGGTTACCGCCATCCACAACTAGGTTTTCTCCTCCCCGATGGGCCCTCTCCAGAGCGATGACTTCGGCGAAACCATGGACCTCGTCCGGAGGATCAAGGATGGGGAACAGGAAGCCTGGGAGGAGTTCTTCAGGCGCTACCATGACGATCTCCTCTTCTCCATCCGGAGTGGGCTGGGGAAGAGGCTTCGGGGCGTCTTGCAGAGCGAAGATGTCTTCCAGAGCGTCGCCCTCGAGGCGTTCCGGGATGCGGGGCGCTTCGAGTACCGGGGCAAGGGGAGCCTCAAGGCCTTCCTCCACCGCATGGTCCAGAACAAGATCCGGGACCTGGGCGATTGGATCGGAGCGGCCAAGCGGGCGGGGACGGTGCCTCTCGGAGACAGCATTCTCGCCGGTCTCCCCTCGGCCGGGGAAGAACCGCGATACTTTGACGAGGAGCGCTTTGGGGCTCTCGAGGCCTGTCTCGGCGCCCTGCCCCAAGAGATGCGTGAGGCCATTGTCCTTCGCAAGATCGAAGGGCTGGGTTATGCGGAATTGGCGGAGCGGCTCGGTAAGACGGAGCCAGCGGCGCGCAAGCTGTTTTCCCGGGCGATGGGGAGGCTCGCCCTCCTGTTGACGGAGCGGAAAAAGGGGGAAGAGGGGTGAGTCCTGGAGAGCAGGCATCTCCCTCACCCGAGGAGCGGCTCGAGGAGGCGCTCGCCGAGTTTCACGAGCGCTGGGAAAGGGACTCCAGCCTCAGCGTGGAGGCCTTTTTGGAGGAGTTGCCGGAGGCCCCCCCGGGGCTCCGGGAGGCCTTGGAGACGCTCCTGGACTTGGAGACCGACGGGGGGCTGGGGGCGACTCTGGGGCCGAGGGATGGGGAGCGCCTTCCGCCTGCGGTAGGACCCTACCTGGTAATGGGAAGACTGGGGGCCGGGGGGATGGGCACCCTCCTTATGGTCCGCGGGCCGGGGGAGGAAAAGGGGGTCTACGCGATGAAACTCCTGCGCAAGACTCTCTCTTGGGAACCGCGTGCGCGGGAGCGCTTCGAGCGCGAGTGCAAGGTGCTCCAGGAGATCTCGCATCCGGGGATCGTTCGCCTGCGGGGCTACGAACTGGACGCGGATCCCCCCTGGATGGTGATGGACCTGGTCGAGGGCGAAAACCTCCAGGAACTGCTCCGGGAGAGGGGCCCGCTCCCACCGAGGGATGCAGTGGCCCTGCTGCTCCAGGTGACGGAGAGCGTGGGCTTCCTCCACGAGCGCGGCGTGATCCACCGTGACCTCAAACCCGCCAACCTGGTCCTCGACGCAAAGGGGACACCCATCCTCATCGATTTTGGTCTTGCCGCCTCGGGAGGTTGGAGCACGATGACCCGATCGGGGGATCTGCTCGGGACCCCGGCTTATATGGCTCCGGAGTTGGCCCGGGGGGAGAGGGCGACCCACCTCAGCGATATCTATGGGCTTGGGGCTCTGCTCTTCGCTCTCCTCTCGGGCAGGCCTCCGCACCAGGGAGAGCCGCTGTCGGTCCTCGAGAGGGTGGGACGGAGAAGGCCCCCCCGCCTGGATGCCTCGCTCAAACTGCCTCGGGATCTACGCGCCCTGGTGGAGAAGGCCATGGCCTTCGAGCCGGAGTGGCGGTTTCAGGGCGCAGCAGAGCTGGGGGCCAAACTGCGGGACTTCCAGCGGGGGAATTGGATCTCCGGGCTGCACAAGCCTCTTGGGCAGAGGCTCCGGGAGGAGTGGCGCTTCTATCGGCCGAGGCTTTTTCTAGGCGCGGGGCTGCTGGTCCTTGCGCTTGCGGTCCCGCTGCTCTCACGCCTGGTGGAGAAGGCCCGCCTCCGCGACCTCCGTGAGGCCCTGTTGTCGGGGACCCGGGCCTACCTCGCCGAGGACTGGCCGGAGGCCAAGAGGATGGGAAGGCAGGCGTTGGCCTTGGACCCTGGGGACCCCGTCGCCCGCTTCCTCGCCGGAGAAGAGACCAGGAGCCCCCTGGCCCAGGCCGCCGCCAGGCTGCGAGCGGGCGATTCTTCCCTGGCCCTTCCCCTGGCCCAGGAGGCCGCCCGCCGAAATCCCGAGGCCCCGCTGCCTGCCGCCCTCCTCGGCCTTGCCGCTTTCCGCGCCGGCAAGAACCGCCTCGCCGCCCGCGAACTGGTCTCTGCCCGGCGCCTCCTTCCGGGGACACCCAAGCTCTTGCATTTCCTCGCCCTCACCAAGCTCAGGGAGAGGGACCCTGAGGGGGCCATGGCCCTGCTCAACCGGGCCTTGGAGCTGGACCCGAAGCGCCCCGACAGCCTCTACCAGAGGGCCAAGCTCTGGGCGGGGCGCAAGGACTTCCAAAAGGCCTACGCGGACATCCAATCCGCCCTCAAGCTCCGGGGTAAGAGGGAGCCCAGCCTCCTCAACGCCCTCGCCAGCTTCCTGGACGGGATGGGGCGCAAGAAGGAGGCCGAAGCCGTCTTCCGGGAGATCCTCGAACGCTTCCCCGAACGCCCCAAAGTCCTCTACAACCTCGCGCTCACCCTGGACGGCCTCGACCGCATCCCCGAAGCCGCCAAGGTCTATCGCATGGTCCTGGATCGTGGACCGCGCGACCCCAAAACCCTCCTCGCCCTCGCCTGGCTGTATTCAGGCTCCCAGCGGGAGACCTGCGAGACCTGCCGGCGCCAGTTCGAGGAACATCCCAAGCTGTTGGATTTCCCCGCCGCCCGAAAACTCCTCCTCGAAGGCGTCGCCAAGGACGGGGGTCGCAACGACTCCATCCTCGCGGCAGCTGTCCAGATCGCCCTCCGCATCGGGGCGGAGGGGGACCTCGCTGGACTCCTGGACTCCCTGAGCCGTCGAAAAAAGATCAGCGACCGCAGACTGGGCCGTATCGTCCGCCACAAGCGCTCCCTCGAGAAGCACCGTTAGCTTCCATGTCCATGAGGGGGGAATCTCCCGCGCTAATCCCCCGCGCTCCTTCACCAAGGATCATGGATCCAGGCGAGTTCGGTTTTCAGGTCTCCAGCCGGTCCACCCAAGCTCCCCAGCTATCCAGGATGGCCGCATCGGTGGTTGGAATCGGGCTGTTCTTTTTCGTCGGCCCGATGAGGATGGGGTTGGGAACGAGTTCCACCTGGAGAGTGAAGGGAAGCTTCTCCCTCTTCTGGATGAAGAGGGCGCTGTCCCTGGAGCCTTCCCTCAAGCATGGGGGGGACCAGCGAGCCCAGGTGGAGAAGTCCTGACCTTTGATCCTGTTTGGCGGAATCAAAGCACCCCGAGGGCTGCTAACGCTTGGCCTTGTTCTTCTCAGGCCTCAGGACCATTTTGTAGCTTCCCGCATAGGGAGGGCCGAAGCCGGGGACTTTAAGAATCATCGAGCCCTCCATGATCCTTCCATCCTCTCGAGTTTTTAACCGAACCCGAACCCGCCAGGTCGACCCCAGATGAAAGAAAAAGGAAGGCGGCTTAGAAAAGCTCAGGGAAAATTCGGTGGGATTGGGATCTTTAGGGGAAACCGCATCATAGCGATCTCCGGGAGAAAGGGGATTATACTTTCGAATGGTATAGGTGCGCTGGCCTCCTGGATGCACTTGTTCCTGTAACCAAACGGCCAGCCAAGAAATGTGATTCTTTGAGATGGGAGCACCCCCTTGATCCCCAAATTGGAGCCTTGCCAGGAAGCTGGAAATCTGGATGCGGCACTCCCCCTTGTCCGTTTCACCTTTTTTCTTACGAAGTTCCTGGATGGTTTTGTCATCGTACACAGGAGGAAAGCCAAGGTCCAGGTGATAGGAGCCTGGATGGAGTCCAAGGAACCGGAAGGACCCATCCTCCCCGGTTTCCATATCCCCTCCCACGGCTCCGTTTTGCACATTGTCAAAATGGTTGTCGGGACCGATGAGGTCAGCAACGATTTCGACATGGGGGATCCCCAAGCCATCCGGGGAAAGCAGCTTTCCTTGTAACACGCTCACGGGAAACAATGGAACCTTGGGAAGGAAAGGAATGGTCCCATCCCTCGGGAGGTTCACGAGGACCTTTCCGGCTCCCCACCTCGCATGATGGGCGTAGAGGGCGTAGGTCTTGCCCGGTTTTCCTGCAACCAGGAAAAACCCCCCTTGGCGGCTCCAGGAAATACGGCCATGGCCCGCGCCCTTTTTTTCTTCAAAGAGGTAGATCCTGGCTCCCTTGACCGGCTTGCCTTCTGCAAAAACCCTCCCCGCTACCCCGGCGCCGGGTCGCAAGGTCCAATTGAAGCATTGCTGCTCCTTCTCCTTCTTTTGGATCGCAGATTTCTGGATGAATGCCGAGAATGGCTGGAAGCCACTTTTTTTTAGGAAGAAGTAGAGAGCTGCCTTCTTTCCTTGAAACAGGGAACTGACGGGGGCTTGGACCATTCCCGAAGAATCGGAGCGCCCCAGGATTTGGAAGCCTTTTCCTTTTTCTTGTCCCACGATCAGTTGGACTCCGGGGATGGGTTTGCCCGAAATCTTTTCGCGGACCCGGACACGAAGGAACAGTTTTTTGAGGCCGGGATTCTGCACCTTCTCTTTCGGTTCCGGGTTGACCCGTCGCCCGCCGGGGTCGGTCCCTCCTGTTTTGATCGAAGAATCCGAGGCGGAAGTTGCCGGGCGATTGCTCGGGGAGGAGGATCCCAGCCCGGGAAGCTCCCTTTTGGAGGAGGTGCGCGCCCGAACCCCCGGAAAAAAGAAAAAGGAAAGCCCTCCCAAGAGGAAGAGCAATCCCATCACGAAGAGAAAGGTTTTGGATGGTGTTGGAGGTTCCATGGGAACGAAAAGGAAGGATCTAGAAAGATAAAGAAGGAGAATCAGGACTTTTCTTCCCTAAAAGGGCCTGGATCCCATCGCAAGACATGGAGTTACCCGGCCCGAAAGGCTCGCAGCCTCCACTCCGACACCGCTTTTCTCGCGCCCTCCTTTTCCATCCCCCCAAATGAAACATGTGGGGCCGTCCCAAGCCAAAAGGGAAAACAAGAGCCATGGGACCTACGGGAGGGTCCCGCTCCCAGGTTGCCTCGGAGGACCTGGGGAAGGGGCTATTTCAAAAGGGTTCGGGCAGAACCGGGCATCCTCCAAGGGTTTTGGCCGACTTCGCCGAAGGCGCTTGAGGCCAAAGCCCTTGGAGGATGCCGAGCCGAGCGGGGAAAGAGAGAGCCCTGGCGGGAGTAGGAAGGTCGTTGGGCAAAGGTTGGGTTACCAGGTTCCACAGATCCTTAGGCTCGGGAATTATGATGGGGAATTCTCCGGTCTTACTCCCTCACCCAGGTCCAGGATCCAGGCCTTGTCCAGTGCCAGGCCTTCCAGCAGATCCACCCAACCTCCGCAGGCATCCAGAATGACCGAGTCGGCGGTAGCGATCAGGATGTCCTTCTTCGCCACCCCGACCAGGAGGGGGTCGGGGTCGGGGACAAGCTCCACTTGGAGGTCGAAGGGTAGTCCCCTCGCTGACTCGAGGAGGAGGCTGCGGAGCCTCCCGCTGTTGGAAACGGGGCGGTCGAGGAGGAGGTGGACTTCCGAAGGATGGCTGTCCCCCAAAGTCTGGAGCAGCAGGTCGAGCGCCGGCGCTGTCTCGGCCACAATCCGGTAGCTTCCTCTTAGCTCGGCGAGGTCCCGGAGGCAGCCATCGCGGCCACGCAGAACAGCTCCTCCCCCAAGCGCGGTCTCAAGAGTGATCACATGGTTGAAGCCATCCACCCAGAGGATCTTCCCCTCAGCCTCTTGCAGGGAACGCTGGCGTTCCAGGCGGGAGGCCAATTGCTGGTCCGAACAGGCGCAGCGTCGGACTGCGATCCGTTGCCGCTGCACCAGGTCATAGCGGTTTCCCACGAGGGCGAGGCTCGCGTCGATGGGATAGCCTCTTGTCAGAAGCCAGGAGAGTTCCGAGACCGCGCTTCGCAGGAGAGGAATTTCCTCCGGGCCAAAGAGCTTCTTGTCCTTGGGGCCGGGGCCGCGGTGTCGGGTCTTGTCTCCTGGGTTTGTCATCGGCGAAGCTCCCTCTTTGGCCCAGGATAGCCTCGCGCCTCGGGCTGGGGGAAGAAAGCCAAGATCCCCAGCCAGGAAACCTGGATGGGGATCTCGCGGGAAGAGGGAAGAGGAGGGCGCGGGGTTAAAACCGGCCCCCGGCGATGGTGCTGGGTTTGGCGGTCGGCTTGTTTTGGTATTGGATCTCCCACCTGCTCCCGGCGGTGATGGCCTTGGAGAGCTTGGCAGCCCCTACCTTGGACTTCCCCTTGGGGCCGACGGTGACGGTGGTGGTCCCGATGACCTTGCCCTTGGGGTCTTTGAGGGTGATGGTCGCCTTGGCGCCCGGTTCCCCCCAGACCTGGATGTGGGTGTCCCCGCCCTTGGAGTCGTAGGCCATGGCGTAGCTCGGTTTCTTGGGGACGGGGGCCTTGATGGCTTTGCCGCTGGCCAGGGCGAGGAACTTGTTGGGGATGACAAAGTTGGCCTTGAGGTCCAGGAACCAGGCCTGGATCTCCATCGTGAGGCCGAGGAGGGCCGTATCCTGGACCTTGACTTGGAGCTTGCCTTTACCCTGAGGGTTCAAGGGGATGGGGGGAAGGAACATGAGGCCTCTTGGGTCGACAAAGAGTGGGCCGCCCGGGATGGGAAGCGGCAGAGGGAGCAGCTGGTTGCCAAGGAAGAGACCCGAGACGCCCAGCGGAGGCCCGTCGAAATCGATTGTGTAGGTGGCGTAGCCGGCATTGGGGTCCTGTTGAACAGAACCTGTGAAGTCCTGAGCGAAGAGGCCGGAGGCCAAAAGGCCGATGGCGAGGAAACTTGAGAAGGCTTTTTTTCCGAGGGAGACCATTGGAGAAACTCCTTTTGATTGGTTTGCGAGGGGCGGAATTGCCCGACACAGGCCAAAGCGGAATTCGTCCCGTGTCTGTGACCGGTTTTTTTGGGGGGGTGCTTGAGGAGTGGGGGCTTTTTTGGATTCTTTGGCTGGTTGATGGGGAATAAACAGTTAAAATCGTTGTTATAGCGATATTTTGGCTTTATTCTTTAGGAATATGAGCAAAAGTATGCAGGTGTCAAGGGGAAGGGATGAAAAAATTGCCACATTGATTGGGGATGTGGTGCTTTCCAGGGAGGAACCTGACCAGGCTGGGCTTCTTCAGAGGATGAAGGGAGTCTTGGCGCGGGCCAACCAACTCATTCCTACCGTGCAGCCCCTCACGATGACATTCGGGGATGAGTTCCAAGGGGCATATTCAGATCTGGGGTTGGCCCTGGAGGCAACCCTCTTGCTCCGGCTTCTCCTGGGGCAGAGGCCGGAGCTACGCTTTGGACTTGGTTGGGGGGAGATCAGCACCATGGACCCGGAGCAGGCGCTACTCGGACAGAGCGGTCCGGCCTGGTGGGGGGCGCGGGCGGCCATCGAGCGGGTCAAGGATCTTGAGGGCCGGCACCGCTGGCCCCGGGCCATGAGGACCTGGGTCGGAGAGGAGGAAAAGGAGTTTGCTCCCCTCAACGCCTTTCTGATCTGCCGAGACCAGGTGCTCCATCGGATGGACGCGAAGGATCGTGGGATCGCCCTGGGGCTCTTTCTCGGAAAACGCCAGGAGGAGTTGGTGTCCGAACTGGGAATCAACCAGGCAACGATTTCCAAACGCCAAAAGGACCGGGGCGCGAGTGCCCTCTTCCGTGCCCATGAACTCCTGCGGGGTTTCCTGCCATGATCTTCTTCAACTTGTATCTCTTCCTCTTCGGTCTTGCAGATTGGATCGCCGGCGGTCTTTCCGGAGGAGTTCCCTCAAAAAGCCGCCCCAGGATGGGTGCCGGGATTGCCTCTCCCTTTCCATCTTGAGGCGCTGGGGAGGGAGAGAATCTTGGAGCATCTGGATTCGATCCATCCTGGCCTTCTTTGATGCCAGGGAGTTGCCTGCTTAGGTGAGTTTGTGCCCGGCGGCTTTGTAGCGGGCCTTGAGGCCGGGGAGGCCCCCTTCGGCGAGGAGGCCCCTGGCGGCGGCCTGGTCGAGGAGGAGGGAGACACGTTTGCCGAGGAGGGCGTAGCCGATGGAGCTGCGGGTGGCGAAGTCGGGGGCGGTGGGATCGCCCAGGGCCCAGGCGACGGGGAGGGATTTGGTGGGGCCGGTGGCGGTGATCCAGATCTCTTCGGCGCGGAGAATGGTGGCGGGACCTGTGGTGAGGGCGAAGGTGGGGACCTTGTCGGGGCCCCCGAAGTCCCCCTTGTTGGAGATCCGAACGGCCTCATCCATCAGGGCCAGGTGGGTGGGGGCCTCGGGGCGGGTGTAGGGAGCGTTGTTGAAGGCCATGTGCGGATAGGGCATGGGGCCGATGCCGAGGCTGGCCACGCGCGGGGGGTCTTCTTCGAGCAGGCGATCGTAGGCCTGGCAGGCGCGCTGGATACGCCGGAGGGGACCTGAAACCTCTGCGTGAAGCACGACCTCGGATCCGGGTTCTCCAGTGGCCGGATGGGGGGGGCGGTGCCAGTGGCCTTCTTGTTCCTGGAGGGCTTCTTCGACCTCTTCGCAGCTCGCGATGTCGCCGGGGAGGATGCTGAAATCCCGCGGGCGCCGCTCCTTGGGCAGGGCGTCGAGGATCTTGCGCTTGAGGAAGGTCCAAAAACTCCCCCGGTGTTCGAGGCTGTCGAACCCTCGGCTGGGGCTCAGCAGATAGGCGTCGAGCATCCGAAGCCGCGCTCGGGAGAAGTCGAGTCCCGCCTGGCCGAAGTGTTCATACATGCGCACCGGTGTCCGTCCGGTGTTCATCAGGAGGCAGGGGGCGGGATCCTTGGCCAGGAGGTCGGCCATGTCCGCGCAGCGTTGCCGGGCGCAGGCTTCGGCGTTCTCGAGGATGCGGAGCTGGACTTCGGCCATGAGGGTCTCCGGTTCAGGGCTTGTCTTGAGGGCTGAAGAACTCTTTGTGCAGGGCGCGGAGGGCCCTCTCGCAGTCCTGGTCCCGGACGACGAGGGAGAGGTTCACCTTGAGGGCGCCCATGCTGATCATGCGGATGGTGATCCCGGCCCTTTGGAGAGGGCCGAAAACGCGGGCGGGGACACCGGTTCGGTGCTGGATGCCGTGGCCGATGATGCAGAGGAGGGCGAGGTCTTCCTCGATCTGGACGGTTCCGATTCTTTCGAGTTCTTGGCGCACTTTGGCGAGGCGGGTGGGGGAGGTTCCCGGGTCGAGGGTGACCGAAACGGAGACCTCCGAGGTGGCGACAACGTCCACTGAGATCTCCTGGGCTTCAAAGGCCCGGAAGATGCGCGCGAGGAATCCGGGTTGGGCCAGCATGCGCGAGGAAAGGATGCTGACCATGGTCAGCCCGGTTTTGTGGGCGATGCAGCGCACGGCGAGGTCCTCCTCGGGGAGGTCGCCGAGGATGAGAGTGCCCGGGGACTTTGGCCGGTGGGTGTTGAGGACGCGCACGGGGATGCTTTTTTGGATGGCGGGGAGGAGGGAGGAGGGGTGGAGGACCTTGGCCCCGTAGAAGGCCAGCTCGCTCGCCTCGTCGTAGGAGAGGGCCTGGATCAGGCGGGCGTCGGGGACGACGCGGGGGTCGGCGGTGAGCACCCCGTCCACGTCCGTCCAGATCTGGATCTCCCGTGCGTCGATCGCATTGCCAAGGAAGGCGGCGGAGAGATCGCTGCCGTTGCGGCCAAGGGTGGTTCGGTTTCCCTGGGTGTCCTTGGCGAGGAAGCCGGTGACGACAGGGACCCCTTCCACTTTGGCGAGGTTTTCGGCGATGCGTCCGTCGTCGGGGAGCAGGTTCGCCTGGCCGAAATTGCTATCGCTGCGAAACCCCAGTTCGGCCGCGTCCACGGCCGTTGCTGGAGTCCCGCGCGCGCTGAGGGCGGCCGCCAGGCAGAGGCTGCTCGCCCGCTCCCCGAAGGAGAGCACATAATCCCGGGAGCGCGGGCTCAGTTCGCCCACCAGAAGGATGCCCCGGCAGAGGTCCTCCAACTCCCGGAAAAGGGGGGTTTGGAGATCGGTGGGAAGCCCCAGGTCCCTCAGGATCTCCTGGTGTCTTCGGACCAGAGGCCCCAAGTCCACCTCCTCGTGCACCGCATGTTCCGCAAGCTCGATCAAGGCGTCCGTGACCCCCGCGTGGGCGGAGACCACGAGACAAGGCTGGTCGGCCAGCCGGTCCTGGATGAGTTGGCAGATCGTTTCGATGCTTGCGGCATCCTGGAGGGAAGTGCCACCAAACTTTTTGACGATTCTGGAAGAGGGCTTGGACATAAGAGGATTGGACCCTGGGCCCGGGATGAAAGGCGAAAGAGTTTAGCCCTGCGCCCTGGAAATGGAAACAAAGGCAAGGGCGGGGGCTGCGCTCAAGGGATGGGATGCCCCGGTTCCGGCCCGCCAAGGAGGAGTTCGCGGAGGGTTCTTGCCGCCTCCCGGGGCGCAGGGGCCCCGAGGATGCAGGAGCTGACCGCGATCCGACGCACGCCGAGATCCATGAGGCCTGGCAGCCTTTTCGCGTCGATTCCCCCAATGGCGAAGGCCGGGAGTTGGCGTTCCCGGGCAATCTCCAGCATGGCCGCAAGCCTCCGGGGAGGGAGACCCTGTTGGTAGCCCTTGGTCGCCGTGGCGAAGCAGGGACCGATGCCGACATAGGCGGGACTCAGCGCGAGACTTGCCCGCAGCTCCTCGGGGCTGTGGGTGGAAAGGCCGAAGGGGAGACCTGTGATTTCTTTGAGCCCTTGGGTCTTTTGGAGTTCCCCAAGGTCCTCCTGCCCGAGGTGCACGCAGCAAGCTCCGAGTTCTTTTGCAAGGTCTATGCGGTCATTGAGGACAAGGGGGACAGCCATTGCATTGCAGAGAGCGGCGACTTCCTTGATCCAGGGGATTTCCTTTCTCGTCAAGGGTTTTTCCCGGAGCTGGACGAGATCGACACCCCCCTCGATGGCCTCCTCGAGGACCAGGAGGGGGGTTTTCGAGCAGAGAGAGCGTGTGAAAAGAAGGTACAGCCTTCGTTCGGGTATTCCTGCCTCAAAAGGCTTCGTCAAATGCTTCGAGTTCATGCGGAGTCCCGGTTAAAGTCACTGTTTTACCGACCTCATCTCCCGCCAATGCTAACCGATTCCTTTTGGCTTCCCTTTGTTTCCTTTCTTGCCCTCCTTGGGGCGGGTCTCGGAAACCTGTGGACAGGGAGAAGCGGGGTGGGATTCTTGCAATTCAGCCTTGCCTGGATTCTGGGGGATGCGGCTCTCCTGGCGGCTTTGGTGTTGGACAGCCCGGCCTGGGTTTTGCCCGCTCTCGTTCTTTCCCTCCACCTCTTCGGCTGGATGGCACTGGGGCGCTTTCTCTTTCAGCGATTCCGGCGACGCCGGGAGGGCTTCGAGGAAGACCAGAGAGCGGTTTTTCGCAAAGCCCTACAGGCATGGATGAAGGGAGCCGATGAAGAGGTTCTGCCCTTGGCAAGGGGATTATTGCACAAAGATCCCTGGTTTTTCCCGGCCCTGGTTCTTATGGCCAAGGTCGCCTTTGTTTCCGGTAAGACGGGAAGGGCTCGCCGGTTGGGGCGCAAAGCCGCAGCCCTGGCGAGAGATCCCGACGAGGCCGCACTGATCGAGGAAGAAATTGAATGGGTCGTTCCGAAGAAAAAACCTCTGCTGTCCCCTCCGTCGAAACCCAACCCCAACGAGCTGCCCCCCCAAGACCCCGGGGTACTCCCCGAAACTTCGCCGAAACTGAGGGCGAGAGGAGCATGACGGTGGCTGGGAAGAAATCCAGCAGCCTCCTCCTTACCCCCATCGCTCCAGAGGACATCCTCTTGAGCGTGGTGATCCCCGTTTACAACGAGGAGGCGACCCTCGAGCTTTGCGTCGAACGCGTCCGGAACGAGGAAACCAACAAGGAGATCATCCTGGTGGACGACGGGTCCACGGATGGGACCCCGGAGATCCTGGACCGGCTGGAAAAGCTTCCCGGCATTCGGGTGATTCGACACGACCGGAATCGCGGCAAAGGAGCTGCCCTCAAGACAGGGTTTCAGAACTGCCTGGGGAATGTCGTGATCATCCAGGACGCGGATCTCGAGTACGATCCTCAGGATTACAAGGCCCTGCTCAAACCCATCATCCAGGGGCAGGCGGATGTGGTGTACGGCTCGCGGTTCTTGATCCGACACTATGCGCGGGTGCACATGTTCTCGCATTACCTTGGGAATCGAATGCTGACCTTCATCAGCGACTTGTTTACCGGGATCAACATCTCCGATATGGAAACCTGCTACAAGATGTTCCGACGGGAGATCGTGGAGAAGCTGAATCTCAAGAGCAAGCGCTTCGATGTGGAGCCGGAGATCACGGCCAAGATCGCCAAAATGAAGTGCCGGATCTACGAGGTCCCGATTTCTTACGCGGGTCGTGATTTCGATGAGGGGAAGAAGATCTCTTGGCGCGATGGCTTTACCGCTCTTTGGGCTATCATCAAGTTCAAGTTCACGAACTAAAAGCCAACGCTGTAAGGAACGCCCGTAGGGAACGCCTCCAGGCGTTTCATGTAGGAAACGTCTCCAGACGTTTCACGTAGGAAACACCTCCAGGTGTTTCACGTAGGAAACGTCTCCAGACGTTTCATGTAGGAAACACCTCCAGGTGTTTCCCTGAAAAGCCTGGAGGCTTTTCCTACCAAAACGTCTGGAGACGTTTTCTACAAAAACACCTGGAGGTGTTTTCTACTCAAAACACCTGGAGGTGTTTTCTACTGCACTTCACTCAGGAGTTCGAGAAAGGAGGCGTAGCGGCTGGGATGGATGCGCCCGTCCTCGAGCGCGGCCTTGATCCCGCATCTGGGCTCATGCGTGTGGCTGCAGTCATCGAAGGCGCAGCCCTCCTCCGCCTCGCGAAATTCCGGGAAGTAATGCCCCAACTCCCGGGCCTCCAACTGGAAGTGCGCGAAATTCCGGATCCCGGGTGTGTCCACCACATGCCCGCCGAAGGAGAGCGGAATCAGCGAGGAAGAAGTCGTCGTGTGCCTTCCCTCCAGGTGCTTGTCCGAGATCTCGCTGGTCAGCAAGGAGAGCCCCGGTTCCACGGCGTTCAGCAGCGAAGATTTGCCCACCCCCGAGAGCCCGGTCACAACGGAAACCTTGTCCCTGAGCAGTTCCCTAAGCGCATCGATCCCCGCCCCCGTCACCGAAGAGGTGGCCAGGCAGGGATAGCCGAGCCCCTCGTAGAACTCGGCAATCCTGACCGCGCTCTCGAAGGGCGGCTTCGCCGGCGTCCCCGCGCCTTGCTGCTCGAGATCCAGCTTGTTCAGGATGAGAATGGCGGGGATCCCCTCACGCTCGCAGCCTGTGAGGATGCGGTCCACGAGCCGAGGCCGAAAGGGGGGGTGCCTCAGGGAGGAGACGAGCAGGCATTGGTCGATGTTGGCGACGAGGACCTGTTCGCGTTTCCCCTCTCCGGCCGTCGCCCTGGCGAGACGGTTCTTGCGAGGGAGCACTTCTTCGATGCGGGTCTCCCCGCTTGGGTCCGTCGAAAGGCGGACCAGGTCCCCGACTGCGACCGGGCGCTTGGTCCTGTTCTTCTTTTTGAAGAGTTTCCCGGCCAAGGGGACCGCAAGGGTCTTGCCTTGGAATGCGACCAGGCATTGTTTGGCGTCGATCCTGAGGATACGACCTGTGGATTCTTCCATAGAGAAGGCTTCAGTCTTTGCTTGCGGGGAGCAGGGGGGACTCGGATGATCGGGGAATGGTGCAAGATGTTAACGCAATTCCCGTAGGAAGGCTCGCCCCAAGCCCAACCGGCGCCCTGCACCTGGGGAATGCGCGCACCTTCTTGTTGGCCTGGCTCGCCATCCGCTCTCGCGGGGGCGTCCTCCTGTTGCGAATCGAAGATCTCGACGGCCCGCGGATCAAGAAGGGATCAGTGGAGGCGACCCTCGAGGATCTGGCCTGGCTCGGCCTGGACTGGGATGGGGAGCCTGTCCTCCAGAGCGGGCGCATCGAAGCCCACACCCTCGCCCTCGAACACCTCAAAGCGCGCGGCCTGGTCTATCCCTGCGTCTGCACGCGCAGCGAGATCGAGCGCGCCCAGTCCGCCCCCCAGGAGGGCCTCGATCACGGGACAGCCTATCCGGGGACCTGTCGCGGGCGGTTCAGGGACGCCGCCGAGGCCCTCGCCGCCACCGGCCGCGAACCCGCTTGGCGGTTCCGGGTCGAAGAGGGCCAAGAAGTCTCCTTCGAGGACCAGGTCCATGGCTCTGTTCGCATCGACCTTTCCAAGGACTGTGGGGACTTTGTCGTCGCGAAAAAGGACGGTCTCCCCGCCTACCAGCTCGCCGTCGTGGTGGACGACCTCGCCTTCGGCGTCAACGAGGTCCTGCGCGCCGACGACCTCCTCTCCTCGACCGCCCGGCAACTCCTCCTGATCCGGGCCCTCGGGGGACAGCCACCCTCCTACACCCATGTCCCCCTCGTCCTCGGCCCCGACGGCCGCCGCCTGGCCAAGCGCCACGGCGACAGCCGGCTCGCCCATTACCGAAACATGGGTGTCCCCCCCGGGCGGGTCCTGGGCCTGCTGGCGGAGTCGCTGGGGTTGGGAGATGGGAGTGAAGTGGCGAGTCCGCAGGAGCTTCTGGCCGATTTCGATCTTTCCCGGATTCCCCTGTCCCCGTGGGTGTTTTCCGGTGAACTTTGAGCATGCTGCCGCCCCTTCTTCTTTGGGTGTTCGCCCTTTTTCTCTCTCTTTCGCCCGCAGGCTGTCAGGGCGGGGAGGCTGAGAGTCGCCCCGCGCCCCGTCCGACCAACCGCCCATCGGCGCTCCACTCGGTGAAGAGCTGGCAGAGCCTGAGGCAGGGAGGCCGGACTAGGCGCTACCTCCTTTTCGTTCCCCAAGACCTCAAGAAGGACGAGCGGCGCCCCCTCGTTCTTCTCTTCCACGGTGCGGGGAGCAAGCCCGAGACCATTCTGCGCTCCTCCGGTTTCGACAAACTGGCGGTCCGGGAGCGATTTTTCCTCGCCGTGCCCGAGGGGACTCCCAGGCACCCGCGCCGCCGCACGCGCTTCTTCGGCAACCCCCGCACCTGGAACGATGGCTCCGGCCGGGCCAGCCTGGGCGCCTTCCAACAAAAGGTGGACGATGTGGGCTTCGTCCGCAATCTCATCGCCGATCTCCGCCGCCGCTTCCCCATCGACCCCAAAGGGGTCTATGCAAGCGGCTTCTCCAATGGCGCTTCCCTGACCTTTCGCCTCGGTCGCGAATTGGGGGACACCCTCGCCGCCATCGCCCCCGTCGCTGGGGCGGACTTTGCCAAAAAGTCCCCCAAACTCCCCCTCCCTTCCCTTTTTTACATCACCGGGTTGAAGGACCCCCTCAACCCCTTTGAGGGCGGCCCCATCAAAATCCTCGGCAAGCCCATGGGGACCAAGGCCCCCGTCCTCGAGCAGCTCGCCCACTGGCGAAAGGCTCTCCACCTCCCCAAGAAACCGAGGCTTCTCGAGCACAAGGGCCCCCTCCGCGTCCTCTCCTGGGCCGCTCCCACTGGACCCGCCCCGGCCCAGCCGGCTAGGCCCGCTCCCGCCCAGCCGGCTAGGACTGCCCCCGCCCATGCCCCGGGCCAAGCTCGTTCACGCCCCAGCCATCCATCCGCCGAAATCCGCCTCCTCACCATCCAAGGCCAAGGCCACATCTGGCCCGGCTCCCGCAGCTTGCTCCCCAAGATCCTCGTCGGCACCCGAAACCCCGCCATCGACAAGCTCGACCTCGCCCAAAGGATCTGGGCTTTCTTCCGCGCTCACCCCCGTCCTTGAACTTCTTCGCCAGGACTGCGCAATTTCCCGAGAATCTTCAGGTAGCGCCGCTCCAGGTAGAAGGTGGCAAAGAGGAGGAGGACGACCACGAACATGATCAGGAACAGGAGCCAGAGCAGCACGGGCACCATCACAGCCAGGGTCTCGAGGCTGGCCGGCGGGAGGGTCTTGGCTCTCAGCTCGGGGTAGAGAACGAAGGGGTTGGACAGCATGGGGTGCTTCCAGAGCATCCATGCCGCCATGAGAAGGATACCAAGAGCGAGCAATGGCCCCCCCCAAAGCCAGGCCCGCCAAAGCCTCATCCTCTGCCGGAGGAAAGCCTTCTCCTTGGAATTCAGCCCCTCCAAGCCCTTCCCTTCCATCATGGCGTCTCCCTAAGTTCCTTTTCTTTTCTTCCCCTTCCCGTAGGGCATCTTCATGTATCGGCCCCCAGCCGCAAGCTCTTCCAGCATCTGGGCGATCCGCCGCTCCCGGGTCGCCTCCCTCTTGGCCCGCGCGATCCAGGCGAGGTAGTCATTGCGCTGGTAGGGGGGCCGGGCCTCGTAGGCCTCAAGGAGCCCATGTTCGAGAAGGACCTGTCGCACATCGTCGGGCATGGGTTGGAGGGGGCGCTTGAGCCGGGAGGGGGGAGAGTCGGTCATGGGAGGATTGTAGGAAAAGGTCTCTCGATTGGGGAGGGGCCCTTCGTACACTGCATGGATGAAAGGGGAGCGAATCCAATCGGAGCGAAACGCCAAGCTCAAGATCCTGCGCGAGGCGCGGGAGGGGGGAGATCTGCTGGTCGCGGAGGGGGTGCGGCTGGTGAAGGACGGGCTGGCGGCGGGGCTTAGGCCGGTGGCGCTGTTCGTGGCGCCGGTGCTGGAGCGCTCGGAGCTGGGGCGCGGTTTGCTGGAGGACCTGCGTCTCAGCTCGGCGGCGAAAGGTGGGGCAACGGATGGTGGAGCAACGGATGGTGGGGTAACGGGAGGTGGGGTAACGGGAGGGGGGGCAAGGGGGAGTGGGGCTGCTGGAGGCGCGATAGGTTCAACAGGAGGGGAGATGCCCGCCCGAAGCCGGGCCGGGATTCCCTTGCACGAGCTGAGCGACGAGGTCCTGGCCAAGGTCTCCCGGCTCAAGACGCCCCAGGGCGTGCTGGCCGTCTTCGAGCGGCCGCGGTTCGAGGACGAGGCGTTCTTCGCGGGGGAGAGGGCCTTCGTGCTCGTGGCGGCGGGGGTCCGGGATCCGGGCAACATGGGCGCCCTGGTGCGGGTGGCCGAGGCGGCCGGGGCCAAAGGGGTCCTGGTCTGCGAGGGCTCCGCGGATCCCTTCCGCGACAAAGCCCTCCGCGGCTCCTCGGGTTCGGCCTTCCGCCTGCCCCTGCGCGCGGGGATCGCGCCGACTGCGCTGGTGGCCATGCTGCGCGCGCGCGGTGGGACCCTGCTCGGCCTCGACGCCCACGAGGGCGAGGACCTCTTCGAGGCCGACCTGGGGCCGGGGCCCCGCGCCTACGTGCTCGGCGGCGAGGGGGCGGGCCTCCCCGGCGCGCTCGCAGACCAGCTCGACCGCAAGCTGCGCATCCCCATGGCTCCAAGCGTCGAGAGCCTCAATGTC
>DROQ01000115.1 GCA_011321845.1 Planctomycetota bacterium
CCCTCCGGATCCCCAGCACAAAGCTGTTTCTCCCCTGGCCCTCCGGATCCCCAGCACAAAGCTGTTTCTCCCCTGGCCCTCTGGATCCTCTGCACAAAGCTGTTTTTCCCCTGACCCTCCGGATCCTCTGCACAAAGCTGTTTTTCCCCTGGCCCTCCGGATCTCCTGCATAAAGCTGTTTCTCCCCTGGCTCCTCCTAACGCTTCCTGGCTTTCTCTAGGAGTTTTGGAAGGTTCTTTTCCTCTTCCCGAAGGCCCCTTTCGAAGAAAAAGCAAGCGGCGGCAGGGATGCTCCTCTCGACCCCGTAGAGCCCTCCCGCAGGGGAATCCTCCCGCAGGGGAATCCTCCCGC
Source organism: Planctomycetota bacterium (assembly GCA_011321845.1). Lineage (GTDB taxonomy): Bacteria > Planctomycetota > UBA1135 > UBA1135 > HyVt-539. The sequence goes on from DROQ01000115.1 coordinate 352, forward strand.
AGGGGAGCCTTTGCCAAGCGAGCCATTCCATCCCCGCCTCTTCCCCTTGGCCCGTAGAAGGAGGCCCGTACAAGGGCAACCCCTCGAAGGAGCGAAGTCCCGCGAGGGGTTCGGGGTTCAAAACCGAGGGGCTTATCGGGGTTAACTGCTCTTAGGACGGTTCATCCCAGTCTTCGAGTTCCTTAATTCCAAAAAAAATTAGGTTTTTACTCCACCGGCTGCCTTGGGACGATCCCAACTGGGGGGATCATGGGGATCAGGCGAGCCGCCGGTGGACGCCTTTTCTTTCGAGGGGATCGACGCCTTCTTCCCGGATTTTCAGCTCCCGATAGCTGTCGTAGTCCCCGAGGAGGAAGCGCCATTTGCCATCCCCCTCCAAGGCGAGGATGTGGGTGGCGACCTTGTTCAGAAAGAAGCGGTCATGGGAAACGATGAGGGCCGAACCGGGATAATGTTCCAAGGCTTCCTCGAGGACTTGGAGGGTGGGGATATCCAGATCGTTGGTCGGCTCGTCAAAAATCAGGAAATTCCCCCCATTTCGGAGCATTTTTGCGAGTTGGACGCGGTTTCGTTGCCCTCCGGAGAGGTTGCCTACGAGTTTTTGTTGGTCCTCTCCCCGGAAGTGGAAACGAGCCAGGTAGGCGCGGGAAGAGATAAAGGACTGTCCAAAGGGGATCTCATCCGCGCCATCCGCGATCTCCTGGAAAACGGTTTTGTTGTCATCCAGGACGAGGCGGCTTTGGTCGAGATAGCAGATTTCAACGGTGGTTCCGATCTCCACGCTCCCGGAGTCCGGCTCCTCATCACCAAGGATCATCCGGAGAAGGGTCGTTTTGCCGGCTCCGTTTTCTCCAATCACTCCTACGATTGCTCCCGGGGGGACCTCAAAGCTGAGATCCTTGATCAAGGTCCGCTCCCCAAAGGATTTGCTCACTCCATGGACGAGGAGGACTTTGTTGCCCAGCTTTTTGCCGGGAGGGATCTGGAGGTCGATTTCCCCCTCTTCCATGTCCTTTTGTTCTTGTCGGAGTTCTTCGTAGCGGCGGAGCCTGGCTTTGTTCTTGGTGGCCCGGGCCTTGGGGTTTGTCCGGATCCACGCCAGTTCCTGTTTGAGCTTGCGTTGCCTGGCGGCTTCTTGCTTTTTCTCTGAGTTGAGGCGGGCCGCTTTCTGTTCCAGGTAGGCGGAGTAGTTTCCCTGGTAAGGGATGGCCTTGCCTCGCTCGATTTCGAGCATCCAGTTCACCACCTTGTCGAGGAAATAACGGTCGTGGGTGATGAGGACGATGGTGCCTTTGTAGTTGGCGAGGTGGGTCTCGAGCCAACCGACGGTGTTTGCGTCCAAATGGTTGGTTGGTTCGTCCAGGAGCAAGAGATCAGGGTGGGAGATCAGGGCCTTGCAGAGGGAGATCCGCCGTTTTTCTCCGCCGGAGAGCTTGTCGACCAGGGCGTCATCCGGAGGAAGGGCAAGGGCTTGGGCTGCCTGGTCCAGGATCCGGTCCACTTCCCAACCGTCGGCGTGGTCGATCTCGGTCTGGAGTCGCTCCATCTTGGCCATGGCCTTGTCCATTTCCTCCCCTTCCAATTCTCCGAGGGAGTTGGCCAGGTCTTCATAGTCCTGGACCATCTGGTGGATGTGGGAAACCGCCTCATCGAGATGCTCCCGGACGGTCATTCCGGGGGTGAGTTCAGGCTCCTGCGGGACATAGCCAATGGAGAGGCCGTCGATGGGCCGGGCTTCTCCGTCAAAATCCTTGTCTTCCCCGGCGAGAATGCGGAGGAGGGTGGTTTTACCGGCGCCGTTGGATCCAATGACACCGATGCGAGCATCTTCGAGAAAGGCAAGGGAGATCTCGTCCAGGATGACGTGGGTCCCGTAGGCCTTTTTTAGTTTGTTGATGTGGAAAATTGGTTTGCTCATATCTCGCCAGCCTTAGAGGAATGCCAAAACAGGGCTGGAGATCCCTCTCCCCCGTTTTTGGGCGAAGAATCATAGTCCGAAAGGGGCTCGAACAGAAGGGTCGGACCGGATGTTTCGAGATCATGCACCCTGTCGGTCAGGCCAGAACAAGCCTGATTTTGCCTCTTTGGTCCACCCCTTTGACCTCGACCATGAGTTCTTCCCCTTCTTGCGGACGGACCTCGCCGAGGGCGGATTTGTGGACAAGCCCCTCTGCCGAATCGTAGATCTTGACGAAAACTCCGAAATCCTTCACTCCGGTGACGAGGCCCTTGTAGCGCTGGCCGACCTTGACCTTGCCTCCGCATTGGCGGACGGCTTCGGCAGCGGCCCGGGCGGATTTGCCATCCTTTGCGTAGATCGTGACGAGACCTTCGTCATTGACCGAGACCTGGGCCCCAGTCTTAGCCTGGAGTTCTTGGATGTTTTTTCCCTTGGGGCCGATCAAAGCTCCGATGAGATCTCTTTGGATCCGAATCGTTTTGACCTGAGGGGCGTGTTCGGCGACGTCGCCGGGTTGTTCCTTTGCGGGGAGGATCTTGTCCATTTCGCCGAGGATGTGATTCAGACCTTCTCTTGCTTGGTGGATCGCTTTCCGGAGGACCTCTGCTTGCAGACCTCCCAGTTTGTTGTCCATCTGGAGGGCGGTGATTCCCTTGTTGGTTCCGGTGATTTTGAAGTCCATGTCACCGAGATGGTCTTCATCCCCGAGGATGTCGCTGAGGATCGTAATCTTCCCTTCCTCCTCGATCAGCCCCATGGCGATCCCGGCCACACGGGATTTGAGGGGAACTCCCGCGTCGAGGAGGGAGAGGCAACCTCCGCAGACGGTTGCCATGGAGCTGGACCCATTGCTCTCGAGGATGTCGGATTCGACTCGGATGGAATAGGGAAAGGTTTCGAAAGAGGGGAGGGAGCTGGAGAGGGCGCGCCAGGCCAGGTGTCCATGCCCGATCTCCCGTCGTCCGGGCCCTCGAAGGGGACGGGCTTCGCCTACCGAGAAGGGTGGGAAGTTGTAGTGCAGAAGAAAGCGGCGCTCCTCTCTCCCGAACAGGCCTTCGAGGCTCTGGAAGTCCCGGGCGGTTCCCAGGGTGCATGTGCAGGCGGCTTGGGTCTGTCCCCGCGTGAAGAGGGCTGAGCCGTGGGGGCCTTCGAGCCAAGAGGTCTTGCCCCAGATCGGGCGGATCTCATCGGGCTTGCGTCCATCCATCCGGACCTGGGTTAGGGCGAGATGGGAGCGAAGGACCTTTTTTTGGAGTTTGGCAAAGAGCAGGGAGGCCGCCTCCACCTGTTCGGAGGAGGCGCCTTTTTGCTCCAGGTGCCGGATGTATGCGCATTGGAGGTCTCTATAGGTTGCCTTGCGCTTTGCCTTGTCCCTGATCTGCTGGGCCTGGATCAGCTCGGTTCGACAAAAAGCCTCAATGTCTTGGCTCCATTCGGTGGGGAGAACGGGCTCGGAAAAAGACTGTTTCTCTTTGCCGACGGTCTCACGCCAGGAAGCCAGTTTTTTTTGTAGGGTTTCTAAACGTTCGACGGTCTTCAGGAGATGGGCCAGAACTTCCTCTTCGGGGACATCTTCGGCGCTCCCTTCGACCATGACGATCCCCTGAGGGCCCACGGAAACCATGAGGTCGGCGCTTGCTTCTTCGCGCTCGGCGAGGACGGGGAGAAGGACGCTGTCTCCCCTGTAGAGCACGCTCCTGCATCCTACGACCGGGCCATCGAAGGGAATGCTCGAAAGATGGAGGGCTACCCCGGTGCCAAGAAGGGCGAGACTCACTGGATCACTGCCTTCATGGGCGGAGAGGACCATGGCCATGACCTGAACCTCCCGACGGTAGCCTTCGGGAAACAGGGGGCGAATCGAGCGATCGATGAGCCGGCTGGAGAGGACCTCATGGTCGGAGATCCTTCCTTCCCTTCGAAGGAAGTTTCCGGGGATCCGGCCTGCGGAGGCCATCTTCTCCCGGTATTCGACGGTCAAGGGGAAGAAGTCCATCCCTTCCCGCTCCTCCCCGGTCCCGACCACAGTGACCAGCACGCTGGTCTTCCCATCCCGAACGAGGACCGCCGCGTCGGCCTGGCGCGCGACCTGGCCTGTTTCAAAGCGAATGGGATGCCCCCCGATCTCCACCTCCAGGATGGATGGCTCAATGCAATTCATGGGGGCAAGGCTAGCCCAGAGCCGCCAGGAAATCGAGCCGGGGTCTTTTTCGCCGGCGGATCCGGTCTTCCGAATCAGCCGACTCGGGGAGATGGCTCAGTTGACGAAAGGAAAACGCATGGACCGCCTGCTGGTCCGGACGACGCGGACCTTGGACAAGCCCACTCCCTTGTTGTCCTGGTAAAACGTGATTCCCGAAAACTGTCGAAGAACATAGTCTCCATCGACAAAGAAGAGTTCCATCCAGGGATTGCGGTCATCCTTGGCCTCGAGGAGTCGGATTTCGCGGAGGTATTCGGCCGGGATCTTGGTGAAATCCTTGCTCCCAATGGAGCGAATCCCAAGAGATGAGAAGGTGACAATGGCCGCGATCTCTTCTCCTTTTTGCGTTTCGGTGAGTTTGGTTCCCTGGGGGGAGGCGAAGAGGTTGTTGGGGAGGGCTCTTCCGAGTCCGATGGTGAGCAAGCTACCGAGGAGGGTGAATCCGAGGAAAGCTCCGCGAGATGAGGACTTCATGTTCATTGGGATCTCCAAAGGTTTTTCTGGGGGGATGCCTGTCCTATTCTTTTGCCTAGCCTATCAAGGGCTGTGCCAATCGTATGGACGGCTTCATTCTTACGTTTTTTTTCTGAGACGGCTCCTTTTTGATTCGCTTCCCTCCCATTTTCCTGTTTTTTCTGGCTTCTCTTGGGATTTCCTTCGGGTGCAGCGAGGGGTCTGCGCTTCCCTCGGACCGGATCCAGGTGGAGGCGAGCTTCCTGGGGCAGGGGCAGCGTGTCTCCCTGGGGGGGCAGGCGGAGGCCTCCCTGGTTTTTGTGGAGCGCAAACTGGGAGAAAAGCTCCGGGGACGAGTCTACCTGAGGGTTTTTCGAAAGGAGAAGGACCTGCCGGCATCCATTCGTTCGGGGTTTCGCAAATTTACGGTCGCCCTTGCCGAGCGGGCGGTTCCCCGAGTCACTGTCCTGAGGAGTCGGCTCAGAGGGGCGCCTCCGGGGGACCTGCGCTCTGTGCTGACACATGAGTTTGTGCATCTTGTCCTTTTCCAGATGGAAAAGGAGGGGGGAGCAGGGAGGCGACTCCCCCTTTGGTTTCACGAAGGTTTGGCGCAAGAAATCGCGGGGGCGCGGCTCTTCGATCGTTCGGGGGAGCTTCTTGCGGCCCGGGCTGCCTCGGGCCATCTTCTTTCCTGGATGCAGTTGCGTTCCCGCCTCCCGCGGGATGAGGATGACGCACGCTTCGCCTATGTGCAGGCCGCCGATTTCTTCGCCTTCCTCATGGAGGAGCTGGGACTCCCTCTTGTGATGAAGATGGCGAGGGAATACTTGTCAGGTCGGGCTCCCTCTCTGGACGCTGCGTTGGCGAAGGAGCGCTGGGAATCCTTTACAGCCCTCCAGGGTAAATGGAAGCGGCTGGTTGAGGAGGGGAGGGGTTTTCTCCGGATTCTTGGGAACCATCTTTTCGACCTTCTTTTGGTCCTGAGCATTCCTCTTCTTTTCCTTGTCCTCCGGCGCGTGTACTTTCGAGAGAAAGAAGCGGAAAAGCGCCTCGAAGACTGGGAAACCTCTGCCGAGATCCTTGATGGAATCCAAGAAAAAGAAGCTGAAGAAGAAGATGCGCAGGGCGGTCTGGATCGCCAGGATAGGCACACCCATCTATAGGGTCCTCGGTTCCACCTGGAGGGTCCGGATCGAGGGGGGGGATCTGGAGGCTCTGCTTGCTCGAAAGGAAGGTGTCCTGGGGGCTTTTTTGCATGGACGTTTGCTGGCGGCGGGGATTGCCTTCCAAAACCGTGGGATCGGGATCATGAGCAGCCATCACGCGGACGGGGAATTGATCCATCGGGTGGTCCGTAAAATGGGCTATGTCACCGTCCGGGGGTCCACGACTCGGGGAGGGTCACGGGCCCTGATCGAGATGGCACGTTTGGCGCCCGAGACTCCGCTTGCCTTGACCCCGGATGGACCTCGAGGGCCCGAGGGAAAGCTTCAAGATGGTTTTGCGCTTCTCGCTTCCAAGACAGGGCGGGCCATCATTCCGACCGGGATCGCCGCTTCCTCTTGTCTGCGCCTGGGTTCCTGGGATCGGATGGTGGTGCCACTTCCTTTTTCTCGCATTCAGGTCGTTCTAGCCGAGCCCATCGTCTTGCCCCCGGATCTCTCTAGAGAGGAGATCAGGGCTGCGACAGCCAGGGTGCGAGCGAAGATCCTCGAAGTGGAGCGGGAGGCCTGGAAGAAGGTTGGGAAGGATCCAGTGAAGGAGCTGCCGCCGGAAGGAGAGTCCTCCAGGAATCAGGGCTGATTTGGCGGTGGACCATGAGGTCCTTCTCTTCAAGTTCCAGGGGATTGCCGGGGTGGGGGGCGAGCACCGGTTCCGTTTGATCCAAGGTCCAGGAACGATGCCAGTGCGCCAGGTTCCTGAGATCCTGGTTTCGTAGAGTCTGGCCCAAGGCGAGAGAGAGGTCGGCTTGCCAGCCATGGAACCCGAGAGGCAGGACCAGCCCGTCGAACTGTTCGAAACGGAGGGGGCCTTTGAGGATCTCGAGACACTGCTGTCCGAGGAGGTCGGCCTCTTTTCTCATTCCGAGGACCCGCATGAGGAATCGGAGGTTCTGACGGGCGGGGAGGTAGTCCTTCCAGCGCCGCGCGGCATCCTCCAGGAGCCGAATCCAAAACTCGGAAGCGGCCGGAGGGGAGCTGACCTGGGGGTGGAGATTCCGCTGGATGAGGGCTGCGGCGTAGTTGTTGAGGACGCGGGGATCGGCCTGGGCAAGGGATAGGGCATGCTCGAATGCATGGACCAGAGAGGAGAGCGGGGCCCAGGTGCTCACCATCATTTCCGCTCGGCAGAGAGCCCGGGTCGCAGGGTTGATCCGGTCCCGGTGGGAGATGTCCAAGGAGGGGATGAGGTCCAGGAGGGCCTCGCATTGGCGCGGTAATTGGTGTTCGGAACGAACTCTCCGCTGCGCCGCCTCGGCGATGGCCTCCCGCTCCCGCTCGTGTTCAAGGAGCCAGCGGACCTTTTGTTCGAGGTCGTGGGGGCCATAGAGGATGACCTCCTTGTCGGGCTCGAAGAAACGGCGGATCTCGGTGTTCTCGCGCTCCATGAGGAGGGTGGCTCCGCAGGCGGCGGCCTCGAAGCATCGGAGGTTGACTTCGCCCCGAATGCTGCGGTTGAAGGCGATCTTGGATCGGGACAAGAGGCGCCCATAGGGTTCTCCCTGGGGGACGCTTCCGAGAAAAAGCCTGCAACCTTCCAGCCCCTGGAGGCGTGCTGTCCAGGCGTGTCGCTCCCTTTGGATCTCGGGGTTGAAATTGCCTACAAAACAGAGGTCGATGTCTCGGTCGAGAACCTTTCCAGTCGGGTCGTGGTAGACCTTGTGGACATCCGGGCGGTAGGAGAATTGGCACCAGGGTTCGACCCGGGCGAAGGGGAGCCTCCCAAGAACCTGGAGGCCGGGAGTGTCCACGAGCAGGAGATCGACCAGGGACCAGAGCCGTGTCTGGAGAGGGAGGGTGAGGTTGTAATCCGACATGACCCCGATGACGGGGTAGGGGCAGCGCTCCAGTCCTTCGGGGAGAGGTTCCTGGTCGGGCCACCACAGCATCATCGCGTCAGGCTGAAACCCTGGAGAGATCTGTCGGGCCAGGGTGTGGATGTTTTCGATGTTCGCGGTCGAAGGGTCTATGGGGATGTCATAGGCGAAGCTGCGGTCCCCCACGGTCCGGCCCTTGCTGGGGCCAAAGCTCAAATATTCGAAGGGAAACGCTTCCCTGTCTCCGAACATTTCGAAGGGAAAGTTGGTCAGCAGGCGCATTCCGGTTTTCCCAAGGCAGACAGGTAGGCGATTTCAGTGGCTATGCGTTTACGGGCTTCTCCCTGAGGACCATGGCGGGGCATTTTGTCCTGTGCTTCCCGGAGGGCTTGGATGGCCTTTTGGGTGTCCCCCCTTCCCATGTGGATCAAAGCCAGGTCGAGGAGGGGGCGGGGTCCGGGGAGCCCCAGGTCGATGGCTCTCTGGTAGGAGGCGATCCCCTTGTCCAGCATCCCGAGTTTGGACTGACAGAAGCCCAGGGCGCCCCAGGTCGAGGGAGAACTGGGTTTCAGGTCCAAGGCTCTCGCGAGGGCCTGGCTCGCCTCTTCCAACCGATTCATGCGGCCCAAGATACGCCCCAGGCTCTCCCAGAGGGGGTAGGATGATGGGTGTCCCTCAAGGGCCTCGGTGAGGAGGGTGAGGGCTTGGGCGGGGTCTCCACGCTCTTCGAGGAGGAGGGCTTGTTCGCTTAGGTCCCAGTCTCTGCATTGCTGCGCTTGGATCCCGGAGGGTTGGCTGGCGACTTCTAATAAGGCGGCTTCGAGCGCTTGGATGTGACGGTCGTAGGAGTAGAGCCTGGCCGTTGCCAGCCCCCTGTTCCGCAGCTTCCGCTGCATTTCGAGGTCTCTCGAAAGCCTGAGGATTCCTTCTCCCAGAGCGTTTGGATCCCCCGCCGGAAAGAAGAGGGCGTAGTCCGAAGGCTCCGCGTAGCTATGGAAACAGGGAATATCCGAAAGCAGGCAGGGCACTCCCGAAGCCATCGCCTCCAAGGCAGGCAGGAAAAACCCTTCTCCCCCTCCCCGGCTCGACCCCACAAACAGGTCCAACCCGCGATATAGGACACCCATGTTCTCTGGGCTAAGCTCCTCGTGTGCCTCTACTTGCAGGTTTCCCCAGGCTTTACGCTCATCCTCGCTGATGGGGATGGGGCTCATGCGGACGAGGGTGACCTCGAGCCCCCGTTCCTGTGCTTGCTGGACGCCCTTGAGTCCAGTGGGAAGATCCTTCCATTCGACCTCCCAAGGACCGACGAGTCCGATGCGGACGGGTCTGTTGTTTTCCGTCGGGGGGACGGCAGGAAAAAAATCGGGTCCAATTCCATAGGGAATGACATGGGCTTTCCAGCCGAAAAGAGCTTCGCAACGCTTCGCCAGGAAATCGTTGATGCTGAGGTGGAGGATGCCCGGGAGGGAGTAATTCCGTTCAATGAAGGGGAGAGAATCGAACAGGTCCGAAGAATCGCCTTCGTAACCTTGGCAGTAATGGCAGGCCCTGCCGAGTCCGAGCCGATCAGCTTTCCAAGCGATGGGGATGGTCGGGTAGTAGGTGGCGACGATGAGGTCCACCTTGGGGACGGCCTGGGGCGTGAGGGTTTCGACCTTCCTGAAGGTGACATCGAAGCCTCGGTAACATTCTCCAAGTTCGGTTGGGCTGAGGATGAGGCAGCGATGTCCTCGAGCCTGGAGGGCTTCGGCTTCCCGAAAGACATTCATCACCCCTCCCCAAAGCATTTGGGTCTCTTGGAGCAGGTAGACGATGTCGAGTTTGGGGGAAGTGGACATGAGGACGCTCTCTCCTTGTTATCGGGATTTTCCACATTGGGTCTGAAGTCCAAGAAAACGTCTTTTCGGTGGCTCGGGATCGTGAATAATCCCCAGGAATGGAGCGAATCCCAGAAGTCGAATGCATGGATGATCCCGAAGAAGCCCGGGAATATGCCGCGATGGATCATTCCGAGGCCAATCTGGCCTTCGTGGAGGCCCTTCTCGCTTTTGGGATGGACCACGGGACTCTGCTGGATCTCGGAACGGGTCCTGGCGACATCCCCATTCTCCTTGTGGGGCGCTGCCCCGAGGTTCAGGTCCGGGCGATCGACCTTTCGAACGAGATGCTCAAAATCGCCCGCCTCCATGTGGCTCGAGCGGGATTGTCAAGACAGATCTCTTTTCAACTTGTGGATGCCAAGGCGCTTCCTTTCGCCGACGGCTTTTTCGATGGCGTGTTCAGCAACACCATCCTTCACCATGTTGCCGATCCAATCGTTTTCTTGAGAGAGGGGTTTCGTGTTCTTAAACCGGGAGGTCGTTTGTTGATTCGTGATCTTTATCGTCCCGAGGATGAGGCAGGCCTGGAACAGCTTGTCACCCTTCATGCGAAGGACGGGAGTTCCCGCCAACGAGAACTCTTTCGGGACTCCCTTCGAGCCGCTTATCTACCCCATGAATTGGTCGCTCTTTGCGAGGAGGCCGGTCTTCCTCGGCCGGAGGTCACTGTGGATTCGGATCGTCACATGACCTTACGTCTGGTTCGTACATGCTGACCTCTTTTCAAAACGGAGACCTCTCCCGGATCTTTGTTTCCTGTGGAGAGGATCGAGTAGATGCTTGGGCGCCGCCGATTCTCCAGGAGTTGGCCTTCGAGGCGGGGGTTGTGTTGTCGAAAACGCCCAGTGATCCCTCCCTTTTGGGGGAAGCCAAGGATCTAGCGGATCGCATTGCCTCGATCTGGGATCGGAGCGAGAAAAATGACGCCATGAGAATGGCGCTTCTGACCTCGTTGCGTGAGGAGACCTTTGGAGGAACGCAGGGTGAAGAGGGGGGGGTGTACACACTGGGAGTCCTCCGGAGGCTCGCGCGCCTCATGGAACTCCCACGGTTTTCCGCGTTGGAACTGCTTCCCAGCGAAAAGATCCCCAAGAGGATTCCCCGTTATGAATTCAAGGGGGATATCTTGAGCCTCGCCTGGAGCAAAGGTGGAGGGCTTTCTTGGGAATGGAAGGGTCTCCGCTCCTGCAACGAGTTGTTTTCTCTGGAGGTCCAAGGGGATCGAGGTGGTGAGGAGGGCTTCGTTCCCGGCCTTCCGGAGCGACCAAGACGCTTTTTAGCTGCGCACATGCAACCCTTCTCCGTTTCCCGAAAAAAGGGAAGGATGTCTCTGGGGCTCAGGCGAGAACTAAAGCTTCCCCAAAACCCGGAGGAGCCCAAGGGGCGATTACAAAAGGTGGATTGGGAGCTGCGCGTCCGAGGAGATCTCGAGGAGGGATACCTCGAAGCTCTCGTGTCGCTCCAGGGGCTTCCCTCAGGCCAGCGGGTTCGGCTCCTGGTTCCGGTCCCATTCTTTCCACGGCCCGTTCGCTGGGAAGCCCAGGAAGGGACCAGGGAGCGGGAAGGACCTTGTCCTCGAAGTGGATTCAAGGGAGGGTTAAGTCTCAGTGCCAAGGCCTTGAGTCTTTCGATCGAAGGGCCTGGATGGAGGGAGATGGAACTCTTTCCTCACAAAAATAATCACCTTCTGGCCCTTACGGTGTATCGAGCTCCTTTCGGGTGGCAAGCCCCCGACAGGATCGTGAGAAAGCTTCACGTTCGCTTGGGTGGGCCGGAGAACTCGGGCTAGTCTCCGTCTCTTGGAGGTTTGAAATCCTCTCCAAGAATGTCCAAGACACGTTTGACGGTGGGATGCTCGGGTTCGAGCAGCTCCGCGATATCGATGGCGTCTCGAGCCTCGTCTTCAAATCCCATACGGTGGAGCAAAAGAGCATAGTCCGCATGGATGCCCGCGTCTTCGGGCTCAATGTCCATAGCCTCTCGGATAGCTACAAGAGCATCGTCCATCTCCCCGCAACGGAAGTGGCATAGAGAAAGCTGGGAATACAGTTCCTTGCGGTCCCGCCGGAGGAAGGTGGCCCGTTTGTAATAACTCAATGCCAGCTCCCAGTCCTTTCGGAGGCATGCCAGTTTTCCCAGCTGGGCGATCGCCACCCAGCACTGAGGAATTTCCTTGGCCACCGCGGAGAGGAAGTTTTGTGCTGCTTGCGCTTCTTCTCCGAGGTCCCGGACTGCCAGAGTCCTTTTGAGTTCCTGGTCGAAGTTGGGAAAGAGCAACCTCCCAAGGTATTGGCAGCCCAAATCTCTTCGATCTGGGTCTTCGACGTGTGGGATGCTCGCCCGGAGAGCGTGCTTGGCTTCCTCCACCGTTCCCAGGATGCTGAGGCAGATTCCCAAATCAAGACGGTCCTCGGGCTCATGGATCTGCCGGGTCAAATCCAGGAGAATCTCTTTCACGTCCTCGGGTGGGAGGTGTTTTGGATCCTTCCTGTCCAAAATCTCCTCCAGATGCTCCCCCAAATAACGGAGCAAGACTCCGCCTCTATGCGCCTCTTGTCCCCACTCGCTTGGATGAAGACTTCTCTCGTAAATCCTCCTTAGCCCCCTGAGCACCTTGTCCCAAGCCTCGTCATAGTTGTTTTCGAGGAAGGCCAGCCGCGCAAGGTGCGCGAAAAAGTCGGGATGCCCGTCCAGATGCACAGCGGACCGCCAAAGATTGCGAGCGCGGACGGTTTCCCCCCGGTTCGCCAACAGGATCCCCAGGCTTTCGAGCGAGGCGGCGGGGGGAGGATCGCCCACTTCGACCGCAACCTGCAACCAGGCTTCGGCTCTCTGGGTTTCATTGTGAGCCGCGAGGAATTCGCCAATCCCCGTTACGGACTCGCTGTCTTCGGGATGGGCTTCGAGCGCTTGGTCGAACAATTCCAGCGCTTCTTTTTCGTGCAGAATATGGGAGTCCCATGCCTCGTGGATGGCCCCAAAGAGCCTGTTGAGGGACAGTCCAAAACTCGGGTCGATTTGGAGTGCCTTGATGAACGGTTTCAGACTCTCGACTGCGTCCACCGGAGAGAGGAAATTGGGGTCCAGACTGGCCGCTCCATCAAGTCCGCGAAGGAAATGCCAAAAGGCTTCGGGATCTCTTGTTTTTTGGGATTCTTCGAGTTTGTTAGGAATCTTGATTCCCAGGATCCTGCCCAATTTTTTTGCAAGTGCGAAAAAGGATGTGCTTGGATCCCCCAGGTCGACCTTCCAGAGAAACTCCTCGGTTTTACCGGCTTCTGCTCCAAAATGGATGGACAAGGACAGCGTCAAGATCTCGGCAGTAAGCCCACGAATCGAGCCTGAAATCGCGATCGAGTTTTGGGGGTTGGGGAGAAGGAAAAGGGCCTCTTCCCAGGAGGGCTCTTCACGAAAGCGTGCCCAATCCCCGGTGGGTTCCCCCTGCTCATTGGCTGCTCGGATTTCCAGCATTCCCACCCGTTCTTCCTCTCCACTGTTCAAGCAGATGCAAAGGAAGTCGGGAATGCGGCGAGCGAGAATCGAGGATGCTGTTTCCCCAAGGGTCATCTCCTTGGGTTCAGCGAATGGAAAAAAGAAGATGTTTGTGTTTTCTATTTCCATAGGGCTTTGGTCTCGGGACTTCCAGAGACCTCGGTCTTAGATAGTGTCATCGAACACCAGAGTATCCAAGCCTTTTACTTCTTCTTGCTCCTCTATCGTCATTGTTAAGGGGCAACTTCAATCCCTCTCCCACCCCTTAGAATAGGGGGATCATCCGGTGGCATGGGGTTAAAGTTGAACCCACACGCTTTTGGTCTCTAGATAGGACTCCATGGCCTCGATCCCAAGCTCCCTTCCAAAACCGCTTTGTTTGAACCCTCCGAAGGGAAGTCCAGGATCATAGAGGTTGTAAGCGTTTACCCAAACCGTCCCAGCGGAGATCGCTTTGGCAGTTCGGAGGGCTCTGGAGACATCCCTTGTCCATATTCCCGCTGCCAGGCCATAGGGGGTTGCGTTGGCGATCTCCCAAGCTTCTTTTTCGTCTTCGAAGGGAATCACCGACAGAACCGGGCCGAAGATCTCTTCCCTGGCAATGCGCATGTCGTTGGAGACGTCGGCGAAGACGGTCGCCTCGAGATAATATCCCTTGTCCAAGCCCTTTGCTCGATCCCCGCCGGCCATGAGCCTCGCCCCCTCGTCTTTGGCGGATTGGATAAAGGATAGTGCGTTGTCGAGTTGAGCTTGGCTGATGACCGGCCCCATCCTGGTTCCTTCTTCCATGGGGTGGCCGACCTTCAATTTTTTTGCTTTTTCGCCGAGTTGCTCCACAAAGCCGTCGTAGATCGAACGCTGTACAAGCACTCTGCTCCCCGCTGCACAGACTTCTCCCTTGTTGTAGAAAATTCCGGTGAGGGCCCCCCGCAAGGCCGCCTTTTGGTCTGCGTCTTCGAAAACGATGTTCGGGGATTTTCCTCCGAGTTCCAGGGTGATGCGTTTGCAGGTTTTCGCCGCCTCGGCCTGAACAATGCGCCCAACCTCCGTGGACCCCGTGAATGCCACCTTGTCCACGCCGGGATGTTGCACCAATCCCATGCCGACGGTCGACCCAGAGCCCGTAAGAACATTGAAGACTCCTGGAGGAACTCCCGCCTCATTGCAAAGTTCCGCGAAGTGGAGAATAGAGAGCGGGGTCAGGCTGGCAGGCTTGAGGATCATCGTGCATCCCGCCGCCAGAGCGGGGGCGATTTTCCAAGCACTCAGGAGAAAGGGGAAGTTCCATGGGACAATGGCCGCCATCACCCCAACGGGCTGTTTGATCGTCATCAAAAAGGCGTCTTCTCGATTGGGGAGAGTCCTTCCTCCCACCTTGTCAGCCAATCCCGCGTAGTAAGCGAAAACTTGCCCAGCAAAAGGGATTTCGATTTTTCTCGAGTCAAACCATGTCTTTCCCGTGCAGAGAGTCTCCCGCTTGGCAAGTTCGTCCGCGTCTCTCTGGATCAAGCTTGCCAGCTTATTCAAAATTTTCCCCCGCTTCGCCGCAGGCATCCTGGGCCACGGACCCTCGTCGAAAGCCTTGCGGGCCGCGAGGACGGTGGAATCCACATCTGCCTTGGACGCGGAGGCGCATGTGGCGATCTGGCTCTCATCAGCCGGGTTCAGGCAGGGAAACGTCTCTCCGCTCTTGGAGCTGATCCACGACCCATTGATGAATAGTTTTCCTTCGATCATGATTTCCCTTGGATATGTTGGTTCATTCGACAAAGCCTTGAGCTTAACCCGGAAGATTCATGATGGAAGATTCATGATCTCGACCCATCTGACCACAGCTTCTTCCCCATGGGGGTTAGGATGAAAGTCCATGGATGACATTCGTCTTGCATTCCTCCTTTTTATCCTTGCCTTCATCCTCCCCCTTGCTGCTCTTTTTCTGGCGATTTGGGCGAACCAAAGGGCAAAACGGTTGGAAGAACAGCTTCACCTCCTGCAAAAGAAGCTGAATCGGGTTTTGAGAGAGAAATCGGAGGAGGAGGTTGTATCCCCGAAGGAAAAAACCGAGCTGACTCCTTCCCCACAGCAGCAGGAGGAACCGGTGGTTCAGGCCTTTAAGGAGCTTCGCTCCTCTTCACCCGCCTCCTTCGAGGAATATCCGGGTCCGCCACCCCTTCAAAGTACCTTCAAGCCCCCGAGCGGCAGCAGATCCGAAAGGAAGGGATCTTCGAGGAAGAGGCTCCAGCCCTCTTCAAGTTTGTTGGGGCGTGAGTTCCTGACCGGAGCCCGTCTCCTGGGTTGGGCGGGTGGGCTGATTTTCTTGTTCGGGATTCTCTACTTTCTTCGCTATGCGATCGACCGGGATTGGATCACTCCCCTTGGCCGCATCCTGCTCTCAGGGAGCTTTGGCCTCGCTCTAGTCTTTGGGGCCACCACACGGTACCTACGCCGGATTCCCTTGATGGGCAATCTGATCTCGGGCCTGGGGTTTGCCATCCTTTATGGGTGTATTTTCTTTTCCTTCAAGGTCTATCACCTCGTGGGAATGGGCCCCTCTTTTTTGGGCTCCATCGCCTTGACCGGTGGTGCGCTTTTTTTCGCCCTTCGATGGAAGGCGGAGGGCATCGCAGTGCTTGCCTTGGTGGGTGGGTTTCTCAGCCCCGTTTTTTTGAGTGAGGGAGGAGGGAACCTGTATTCCCTTTCCTCCTACATGGCAGCTCTGGATCTCGCATTCCTTTTTCTCTCCCTCA
>DROQ01000116.1 GCA_011321845.1 Planctomycetota bacterium
CGCCTTCAACATCCGACAGATGTTGCCCGAAACCATCGTCTCGCTAAGAGCCGCCCCGACCGCCCCCTTCTCGATCAAAAAGCTGTTCTTCGCAACCCCGGAGAAGTCCCCATTCTCACTCGGGTTCCCCCCGGAGAAGCGCCCCAGCAGAACACCACGATCAATCCCCTCCACGAGGGCGTCGAAGTCCTTGTCCCCGGGGGCCACCACCCAGCAGTCCCCGTTGCTCAGGCAGCGGGGGAGTCCCGTTTTGTTCGCCCCATAGAGCCCCAGCAAGAAGGTTCCCAGCTTGCCCTTCTCCAGGATCGTCGTGTTCTCGGCGATGAAACCATCCCGTGTGATGTGAGATCCCGTCGCGATCTCCTCCGAGAGCGGCCGTGAATCGAAGCTGAGGCTGGGGCTCGCCACCACCTCACCGAGCGAGTCCTTGTAGGGGGAGGTCCCCGAGATCAGCGGGAAATCCCCGAGCATTCCGGTGAACATTCCCAGGAAATCCGTCAGACAGTCAGGGCTGATGAGCACCGTCCCCTCGAACTTGCCGTCCAGGACTTCGGTTTCGATCTGCCTGGCGTTCTCGGCGAGGAGCCGGTGCACCGAGCCGCAGTCGGCAAGGGGCTTGTCGAGGCTCTTGCTCTCGTACCCTGTGTAGTTGAACGAGGCGCTCTTCTTCCCCTCCTTGCTCGAGAACATGGTCGAGAGGGCGTAGAGTCCCTTGTCCTCCTGCAGGTCCACTCCCTTGCTGTTGAGGAAGAGGCGGCTGGATTTGGTGAAGTCGAAGATGAGCTGGTCCAGGACGGCGCGGGGGTGTTCGCTCTTCACGTGGTCCAAAAACTCCGAGAGCCGCTCCTGCATGAGCGGGAGGTCGGCCTGTGCCGGCCCCGACTCGAAGGTCCGGGGCTCGCCCCCCTCGGCGATGTCGTTGGCCTCGTCGGGCTGGGAGATCTTGGCAAGCTCCAGGGTCTCCTGGATCGCCTCCTCCACCGCGCTCGCGCTCAGGTCGTTGAGGGTGGTGCTCCCCTTGCGATGGTCCTGGATGGCCATGAGGGAGAGCTGCCCAGTCTCGGTCGTGCGCAGCAGATCCAGCTTGCCCGCGTTGACCGTGAACTCCGTCTTCTCCTGGACGACCAGGACGCATTGGGCCTTGTCGGCTCCTTTTTTCAGCAGCGCCTCGCGGCAGCTCAGAGCCAGGTCTCGGTCCAGTTCCATCTCACCTTCCTCCCATGTTGACGGTGCACTTGATCGCGGGGCCTCCCATGCCGACGGGGATGGGCTGCTTCTTGCCGCACATCCCCGTGGCCACCCACTTCATCTCGTCGGAGAGGGCGGTCACCGTCTTCAGGAGGTCGAAGGCCACCCCTGAGATGGTCGTGTCCTTGATCGCGCGCCCCAGCTTGCCCTTTTTGATCTCATAGCCCTGCACCACCGCGAACATGAACTCGCTCGTCGTGTCGGCCTGCCCGTTCCCCGGGCGCATCAGGTAGTAGCCGTCATCGATGGAGGCGATCATGTCCTCGAGCTTGGACTCGCCCGGGAGGATGGCCGTGTTGCGCATGCGGATCAGCGGCTCGTCCGAGAAGAGGAAGGCCCGCGCATTGCCCTTGGGCCCGGTCTCGAAATGCGCCGCGCTCTCCTTGTTGTGCATGTAGCTCTTGAGGACACCCTCCTCGATGATGGTCACGTCCTCGGCCGGCGTCCCCTCGTCGTCCACGTGCACCGGGATGGGGCAGGTCTCCCCGAGAGCGTGGTGCGCGAAGTCCACCAGGTTCACCAGGGGCGAAGCCACCTCCTGGTCCATGTAGTGGGCCGCCACCGAGCCGCCCATCACGAAGTCCGCCTCCGTCGTATGTCCGATGGCCTCGTGCGCGAGGATGCCCGCAAGGTCCGCATCCAGGATGCACTCCTTGGGCCCCGCCTCGGCGTAGACTCCCTTGGCCTTTTTGACCAGGTGCTCGTACTGGCTCTGCAGTTTGTCGAAGAGGTCTTCCGGAGCGCCGAACTGATCCTCGAACTGTCCGAGCCCGCCATAGCCTTCGAAGAGGTTGACGGGCTCTCCCTCGCTCATCATGGTCATGTCGACGTAGATCAGCGAGCGGGGGGTCATGGAGTAGGCCTCGGCCCCCTGCGAGGTCAGCAGAGACTTTTCCATGTCGAGGTTGCGCAGGACGACCACCCGCGATTGCAGGTCGGGAAAGTTCTTCAGAATGTAGGCGTCGAGACTGCGGGCGAAATCCAGCAGCTCCTTCTGCCCCATGCGCTCCTTCTCGGTCGCGTAGTCGAAGGCGCCTTCGGTCCTGGTTTCGGGGAGTTCCCTTTCCAGGTTCTTGCCCATCTTGAGCACCGAGGCGTTGCGGCTCGCCCGCTCGACGATGCGCTCGAAGGTCTTGGTCCCCACCTCCGGCGCCGAGGCAAAGCCCCAAGCCCCGCATCCGCCCACCCGCGCCGAGGAACCGCCGGTGACACTCCGCGCGTTGCGCATCACGTCCCCGTTCACCAGGGCGATCTCGACGCTGCGGTTCTGCTGGACGCGCAGCTCGGTGTAGTCATTGAAGAGGGATGCGCATTGGCGCAGGTCGGATGCTTGGATCATTGCTCTGCTCGCTTCTTGCGTTTCAACCGACAGGATTCGGGCCTTCGAGTCCTGCGGGTAAGTTGCAACAAGCTAACACATCCGGGGGGGAAAAGAAGGGTGAGGGACTTTGCCCGAACCTGCTCTCTGGAAGGGAAGCTGAATCTCCGGTCAATCTTGGACCAGCTTCCCTCCATAGTAGAGTCCAAAACCTGTACCCACCGAGCTGAGCAGCAGCGCAATCACCGTCCCGAGCGGGGCGCCGATCCACCAACCAAGGCTCGCGCCCATAAAGGACAGGATCGTTCTGGCCATTCCTTTCATGCTTCCCTCCACCCCCCGATCGGGTTTTGGAGGCGCGGAATGGAGGGGAAAGCGGCAACTCCCCTTGCTATGCTGCCTTCGGCAATACCGGACCTCGAAACCAAGGAGCTGCACGTGGACGGTCACTACCTTCATCTTCTCATCAACCACATCCCCATCCTCGGGATCCCCGCTTCCATCCTGGTCCTGCTCTATGGCCTCCTCCGCAAGCAGAAGGAGATTCTTCGCCTGGGGCTGCTCGTGATGCTTGTGTCGGGCGGGGTCGCTTTCCCCGCGATGAAGACCGGCCACGAGGCCGAGGAGAAGGTCGAGCACCTCGCCGGAGTCAGCGAGCACTGGATCGAGGAGCACGAGAAGGTGGGGGATACGGCGACCTGGCTCGCGGTGGCAGCGGCGGGGCTGGCCCTGGTGGGGCTCCTCATCCAGTTCATCAACGAGAAGGGCGCCACCCGGGTCGCCATCCTCGCCCTGGTGGTGGGGCTGGGGGCTGGTTACTTCCTCGCCCTCACCGGCCAGGCCGGGGGCAGGATCCGGAGACCCGAGCTGCGCCCCAAGACCACCGGCGCACAGGGGGCGGGCGAGCGCGAATCGCACGAAGGCCGCGAGCACGAAGGCCGCGAGGACGACGATGACGAGCACGAGAGGCGAAGGCCGCCCGCGGTGAAACAACCCGCCAAGCAGCCCGCCAAGACCCCCGAGGGCGGCGGAAACAAAGGCAAGTAATGCCCTTCCCCAAGGAGTGGACGCCGGAGAACGCCCCCTTCTGGCTGGACGCGGGGCAGCGGGCCTTCTTCGAGGAGATCCGGGGCCTGGCCCGGCGGGAGCTTGTCCCCCTGGAGAACCATGAGCCCCGGGTGAACCGGCCCCTGCTCGCCGCCCTCGGGCGCACGGGCCTGCTGACCCGGCTCTTCCCCGAAGAGACCTGGAAGGGCGAGGCCGGGGCCGAGATCTCCGCCATGTCCCTCTGCCTCCTGCGCGAAGGCCTGGCCATGGAGTGCGGGCAGGCCGAGCTGCTCCTCGCCCTGCAAGGTCTCGGCGCCTACCCCATCCTCCAGGCCGGCGGCCCCCGGCTCGTCCAGACCTGGATCCCCAAGGTCGCCCGCGGCGAAGCCGTCGCCGCCTTCGCCCTCTCCGAGCCCGGCTCCGGCTCCGACCCCGCCTCCCTCAGCCTCCGCGCCGAGCCCGTCAAAGGCGGCTGGAAACTCCAGGGCGAAAAGTGTTGGATCTCCAACGCCCCCGAGGCCGATGTCTACACCGTCTTCGCCCGCACCGACCCCGACCCCGCAGCCGGCGCCAAGGGCGTCAGCGCCTTCGTCGTCCCCGCCACCAGCGAGGGCCTCAGCGGCGAATCCACCTCCATGATCGCGCCCCATCCCATCGGCAAGCTCTTCTTCAACGACGTCTTCGTCCCCCGCGACCAGCTCCTCGGCGAAGAGAACCGCGGCTTCCGCGTCGCCATGGGGACCCTCGACCTCTTCCGCCCCAGCGTCGGCGCCTTCGCCGTCGGCATCGCCCAGCGCTCCCTCGACATCGCCCTCGCCTGGGCCCGCGAGCGCGAAGCCTTCGGCCAAAAGATCGGCGCCTTCCAATCCATCGGCGCCAAGCTCGCCGACATGCACACCGGTACCCAGGCCGCCCGCCTCCTCGTCTACGCCGCCGCCTCCGCCTTCGACGCCCGCGTCCCCCGCAACACCGCCAACGCCGCCGCCGCCAAACTCTTCGCCACCGAAAACGCCCAACGCGTCGTCGACGACGCCGTCCAAATCCTCGGCGCCCGCGCCCTCGTCAGCGACCATCCCCTCGCCCAACTCTACCTCGACGTCCGCGCCCCCCGCATCTACGAAGGCACCTCCGAAATCCAACGCGAAATCCTCTCCCGCTCCCTCCAATCCCAATAGAAAACCCCAGTAGGGAACCCCTCCAGGCCTTTCACGTAGAAAACCCCGGTAGGGAACGCCTCCAGGCCTTTCACGTAGAAAACGCCGGTAGGGAACGCCTCCAGGCGTTTCACGTAGAAAACATCTCCAGATGTTTTCAGTAGAAAACCCCTCCAGGGGTTTTACGTAGGAAACGCCTCCAGGCGTTTCCCCACCCCCCTTGACCCCCCAACCAAACCATGCTCCAATCCCTCCCAACCCGGGACCACCAA
>DROQ01000117.1 GCA_011321845.1 Planctomycetota bacterium
CGGTAGAGAGGCCCCGCCCGAGGGAAGCGATCTCCCGGAGATAGTGCGCCCTCAGGCCGGAGCGCCATCCCCGCGCCGCCAGGATCTGCTCACGGAGCAGCTCGCTCGAAACCTGGTACTTGGCCTCGGCGAAGAAACCCTCCCCGTCCCGGATCCGAATTCTCTCATCGAGACCGTACTTCTTCCGATCCTCCGGATCCCGCACCACGATGAAAGAGGTGTAGGGAGACATGACCCCATAACTCAGGCTGGTGTCTGTTGCCTCCTTCACAAGAGTTTTGGACGAACCCTGGTTTCTCAGGTCAGCGATGTAGTGGGTCGCCCAAAGCCTCGGCAAGAAGTCGTTCCCCCCCTCAGCGGCTGGGATCCCCACCCGCGCTTCGAACTGCTGGGCTTTGCCCTCCAGGATCCCCTGGATTCGAACCTTGGCCTCGAGGTCCTTGTCCTCGGGGAGGTAGCGCCCTACAACGATCTGCTGACCGCCACGAGGGAGGTTGGGCAGCTTGCGTGGGAAGACCCGGGCCGTGGCGAGGCCCTCGATCTCGAGCCGCAAGTCCTTGAGGGAAGGCGCGGCAATCTCGTTCAAAAGCCCCGCCGCCGTTTGCTCGATCTCCTTACGAGCCGCCAGGACCGACCCTCCTCCAATGGAGGCGATGGCGGAGAGAACCTGGTTCTCCTGGGCCAGGCCAAGGGGAAGGGCGTAGCAGCTGGGGGCCTTGGGACCGGCGAGCGCACGGATGCGGGTGGCCAGCTCGGCGGGGTTCTTCTCACCGAGGGTGGGACGGCCGTCGCCCAAGTAGAGGACGACGCTATCGGGGCTTGCCTGGGAGAGGGCGGCCTGGAGGTAGGCGAGCGGGGCGGTCCGGCCGAGGGAGGGCCGGGCGCGCAGGGCGGAGAGGGCGGCGCTGACGTTCTCCGGGGTCGCGGGGCGGGGCTCGGAGACCAGCCAGGCCGTGGTCTCGTCACAGGCGGCCAGCCGGAACCTGTCCTTGG
Organism: Planctomycetota bacterium; assembly: GCA_011321845.1. Classification (GTDB taxonomy): domain Bacteria; phylum Planctomycetota; class UBA1135; order UBA1135; genus HyVt-539. Next base: position 994 of record DROQ01000117.1, read on the forward strand.
GACCCAACATGGAGAGAAGGGCCTGGAGGAAGCGCTCCTGCCGGCTGCGCTGGGCGGCGTCGGCCGAGGCCGAGCTGTCGGCCAGGAGAATCAGGTCCAGGCCTCCACCCTCGGGGACGAGGAGGCGCTTCCAGGCCTGGGCTTCCCCGCCGGGAGCCGAAAGGAAGAGCAGGAAGTAGCCTTCCTCTCCCCGCCGGTGGGAGACGAAGCTGATCGGCCCCTCCGGCCGCAGCTCATAAGCCAGCTCGAAATCCTCGCCGGGCCGGTAGTTACGTGCGGAGAATTCGACTCTTGCGGTCCGCTCCCCTTTTCGGATGCGGCAGGGGTGGCTGGGCGAATAGACCTTGTCCAGCTGGACGGCGGAGGCGATCTCCACCTTGATCTCCAAGCGCTTCAGGGGATGTTCCCGAAGGAGGTCGCTGCGTAGACCGTAGCGATAGCGCACGGTGCGCCCCTCGCGCGGAAGGACTTGGGTGTACCGGATGCGGATTCGCTTGCTCGAGTGCTTGCGGATGGGATAGACCTTGGCCCGGAACAGATTGCCGCCGCTCCATTCGAGCAGGGCAGGATCCTTCTTGCGCTTCTTGAGGTCCTCGTAGATACGCCGGGCCTTGGCCCGGGTCACGAGGTCGGCGTCGACCAATTCGTTCCCGAACCACATCCCGAAACCCGAGATCGTCGCTCCAGGGGGCAAGGGAAACACGAACTCTCCCTCGAGATCCTTGTCGCTGCCGTTGACGAAACTTTCGACGATGGTTGTCTCGACGATCTGGTCCCGGATCACCACCGAGACTTCGTGGGTCCCGATATGAAGAGGGACATCCCTTCCATCCACCTTGGCCAGCAGGGAGCCCATCCACTCCGAAGTCGTGGAGGCGTGGAAGCCCTTCACCCATTTGGGTTCAAACCCGAGCCGCTCGGGAGCAGCCATGCCCCCCGCCCGGAACACGCCGCGCTGGGTGACGGTTTTGCTTGCTTTCCCCGCGGAGCCCCGGAGTTCAAGGGCCTTGCCCGCCGCCGGCAGGACCTCGAACTCTCCCCTCTCGAGTCGAACCAGCCCCTTTTTCCCGACTTCGGCCTGTCCCCCCGGCCCCATCACAAAACGACCGAAACCGTCGAGGACGATTTCGGCCGCGTGCGCCCCTAGGCTGGGGGTTCGGAGCCAGTCACCCGGATAGATGGGTGTCCTGGCAGAGACCATGGTCCAGCGCGTATGCCCCTCGGGGCGAACGAGGAGGACACCTTGAATTTCGGCGATCTGGCCGAGCCTGCCGTCCTGAACAGGGGGCATGGCCTGGTCCTGCCCCAGGCGGAAGGCGAAGGTGGCAGCGAGCAGCAGGCCGCCGAGCAAAAAGGCGGAAAAACTCGGGATGACTCTTTTCATCTGACTGGATCCTGATTCGAGATTCTGGGTTCCGGGTGAAGGGCCCGCAGAACGCAAAGTTAGATCCAAGGTTCCCTCAAGAGAAGGGATCCGTTTCAATAGCTGGCCTGATCCCCCTCTTTTCCTTGCAAAGGACTGTCGATGCGCCTCCTCTTTTGGACCCTTTCCTTCCTTGTCATCGCGGCCGTGGTCATCGTCGCCCTCTTCTACCCCCTCATTCTCTGGACCTTCGTCATCCTCCTGCCCCTCTTCCTGCTTGGGGTCTACGACGTCACCCAGAACCAGCACGCTGTCCTCAAGAATTTCCCCCTCGTCGGACATTTCCGTTATCTCCTCGAAATGATCCGGCCCGAGATCAACCAGTACTTCATCGAGTCCAACACCAACGGGAGGCCTTTTTCCCGGGAGATGCGCTCGGTGGTCTACCAGCGAGCCAAGAAGAGCACCGACACCCTCCCCTTCGGGACCCAGAGGGATGTCTACGAGGAGGGCTATGAATGGATCAACCATTCCCTGGCCCCCATTCGTCCGAAACATTTCGACCCCCGCGTCCGCGTGGGTGGAGCGAAGTGCACAAAGCCCTACGAAGCCTCCATCCTCAACATCTCGGCCATGAGCTTCGGCTCCCTCAGCAAAAACGCCATTCTCTCCCTGAACGGCGGGGCCAGGCTGGGAGGCTTCGCCCACAACACCGGAGAGGGCGGCATCAGCCCTTACCACCTCGAGCCGGGAGGAGACATCATCTGGCAAATCGGAACGGGATACTTCGGCTGCCGCGACAAGGACGGCAGATTCGACCTGGAACAGTTCCAGGAACGGGCGCAGCACGAGCAGGTCCGCATGATCGAGATCAAGCTCTCCCAGGGAGCCAAGCCTGGCCACGGCGGCATCCTCCCCGGGGCCAAGGTCACCGAGGAGATCGCCCGGATCCGCCTAGTCCCTCCCCACCAGGACGTCCTCTCACCACCCTCCCACTCTGCTTTCAGCACTCCAGTCGAGCTGCTCGAATTCGTTCAGAAACTCCGTGAAGCCTCGGGTGGAAAACCTGTGGGCTTCAAACTCTGTCTCGGGGACCCCACCCAATTCCTCAGCATCTGCAAGGCCATGATCGGCACCGGCCTCCGCCCCGACTACATCGCGGTGGATGGAGGCGAGGGGGGAACCGGCGCGGCCCCCCTCGAGTTCTCCAACTCCGTCGGCACCCCCCTCAACGAAGCCCTCAACTTTGTCCACAATGCCCTGGTCGGCAGCGGCTTGAGAGAGGACATCAAGATCATCGCCAGCGGTCGCATCATCACCGGCTTCCACATTGCCGCCAAGCTCGCCCTCGGTGCCGACCTCTGCTACTCCGCCCGGGGTTTCCTCTTCTCTCTGGGCTGCATCCAGGCCCTCCGCTGCAACACCAACCACTGCCCCGTCGGCGTCGCCACCCAAAACCCCTACCTGGTCAAGGGTTTGGTCGTTTCCGACAAAACCCAGCGCGTCGCCAATTACCACAAGGCCACCGTCCACAATCTCGTGGAACTTCTCGGGGCCGCCGGCATTGAAGACCCCGACGACCTCCGCCCCTGGCACATTTACAAGCGCACCAGCCCCGCCCAAGTCAAGAGCTACGCCCGCATCTTCCCCCAGCTCCGCAAAAACGACCTCATCGAAGGGAGCGCCCCCGAACTCTATGCCTCCCTCTGGGCCTACGCCAGCCCCGACCGCTTCTGATTCCCCTCCGGGGAACCCCAACAACGACCTGGTCCCAGGGAACCCCACGAACGACCTGGAGAAGGCGGTCCTGCCCGCCTGGACGATCCCTCAACTCGACCGGTTCCTGAAGACCCTGACAAGAATGGCGCCGCCGAGGGCCAAAGCTCCCCACACATAGAGGTCGGAGTTCCCCTGGGACAGGTCGAGGGATGGGATGGCGAACCCCAACTTGCAGCTCAAGGGATACATAAGGAGCAATAAGGCCAAGACCACCAAGGCAAACTTGCTCCCCGCCATTTTTTTCTGGTGGTACCTTCGAGTGAATTCCATGGCACTCCCCAGACCCTCGTAATGGTGTCCTCCATTGCGCCCTATGGTGAAACGGATCACCAAGGCCGGAATCAAGATTGCCCCGGCAAAGGCCAAGAGAATGAAACCCAAAGGCCAATCGCTCATTCGATTCCCCCTCCTACTCTTTGCCTGGAGTTCCTGGTTCGAAGCTCTCCAGCGCCTGTTCCAGTTTGTCCAAGAACCCTGGCGCGCATTCGACCGCCTTCGGTTTGAGATCCGCTCCGAGCTTGGAGCCTTTGACTTCGAGGAGGAAGGGGCCTTTCTGGAAAAAGTGACTGGAAAAGTAGGGGCGGCCCTGGTCCTCCGCATCCGTTTCTTGCCGTTCCTGAAACGCCCGAAGCGAACTCAGGGCAGCCGCGGCGGCCGCCGGGTTTTCATAGATACGGACCCTGGTCTTGTGGCCATCGAGCAGCAGAGTCCTGGAGGCGCTGAGCTGAACTTTGGTTCCAGGGTTGGTGGCGCCCCCTCGCATCGCCGAGAGAAGTGCCATGGCCTGGTCCCCCGAAGCGCTGACCTCGACCGGGTGAAGTCCCCTGCGGCTGAAATGCTGGATGAGCGGATCCATGCTCAGGCGGTCCCCTGGCTCCTTCCCGCAGGAAGGGAGAAAGGTCCAGCTGAGAAGGCAGAAGAGAGCGTAGGTACTCGTCGGAAACCGCATGAATCCTCCTTTGGTTCTTCCTCTTATCGACGGATGCCAGGAAGGAGCTGAGATTCCAGACGGCCAGGATCCTCGAGCATGCCCCTGCCCCACATCCCCAAAAAGGGTCCCGAGCCCATCGCAAGGGGGTTTGGGGGAGTTGCGCACACTTCTCATTTAGAATACCTTGGATTCTTCCTTTGGGTCCCACCAAGTCCCAAACCGGAGCGACACAAATGCATCTCCCACTCTCCTTCTCCACCCTTCTCTGGTCGACCTGTTTTTCGTTCTCCCTTCTCGCACAGACCCAACTCCAAGAACTCGGCAAACTCGACCAGGTTCCCGCGGACAGCGACCAGAGCCTCCGTGTTCGCGCAGCGGACCTGGACCGGGACGGCAAGCCGGATTTCGTTGTTCTTTCCCTCCATGGCATTCGCGTCTACCGGGGAGACGGACAAGGGAATTTCCAGGAGCATCTCCCTTCGCAGCGCCCCCTCCCTCTTGCGGCTTTTGGGGATCTGGAGATCGCAGACATCGACGGGGATGGGGACCTCGACATCCTCTACTTCCTCCATTCGGGTCCAGGCACTCGGACAGGGATTCATGCCCTCTTCAACGATGGGCGGGGCAACCTAGGCCCTTCCTCCATCATCGCTCAGGTGGACAAACCCTCCTGCCTGGCAACGGGGGATGTGGATGGAGATGGGGATCCAGACCTTTTCGTGGGAGCTGGGACGGCGGGCGCGGCAGGAAAGGGCTTTGCCAACCAACTCCTCTTGAACAACGGAAAAGGCAGCTTTTCCCCTTCCAGGACGCAGGCTTTTCCTGTGGATACCGACAACACAACCTCCGCGGCTTTTGGGGACTTCGACGGGGACGGAGACCTGGATCTCTTGATCGGGAACTCTCCCGTCTACCTCGGTCCAGGCCCACAGGACAAACTCTACCTGGGCAATGGGAAGGGCGGTTTCAAACTGGTTCCGGGGGGCCTCCCCAGGGCCAACACCGCCACCAACGCGATCGCAACCGGGGACTGGGACGGGGACGGCGACCTCGATTTCGGGATCGCAAGCTCCATCGGCAACCCCATTCTCCTCTTCCAAAACCAGGGAAAGGGAACCTTTCTCCTTCTTCCCCCACCTACTTCCAAGGGGCTTGGGACCGACCTGGTTCTCCGGGACCTCGACGGAGACGGCAAGCTCGACCTGGCCCTGGCCCGAATGCCGGGCACCTCGCGGACGGATGGGGGCATGGCCCTTTTCTTCGGCAATGGACAAGGAAGGTTCCTCCCAGGAGGCAAGGGGGTCACCGATCTTCAAGCCCGGGCCACTTCCATCGCCGTGGCGGACCTGGACCAGGACGGGAAACAGGATCTCCTGATGAGTGTCTTCGGGGAACGGAACCGCCTTTTCCTGGGACTGGGTTCCCGGGAATGGCTCGATGGGACCAGGCCCTTTCGCTTCGGAAGCGCGGATGCCTCCACCGTCTGGAACCAGTTCGAGATGGCCGATCTGGATGGAGACGGCGACCTGGATCTGCTGGAGGGGGGCGCGAGCCTTCGCCTCCTCCTGAATGAAGGCGTCCAGGGCTTTCGTGAAGTTTCGAGCACCCACCTGCCCAAGCTCTCGGGCAAGGTGCGAGGTTTCCAGGTCGTCGACATCGACCAGGACGGCAGGCTCGACATCCTCGTCGGATTGCAATCCACGTTGACCTCGACCCTGCGCCTTCTCCGGGGAATGGGAGGCGGGAAATTCGCGGCCGCGCCCCGGGCCGACCTCCCCTTCACCAAGGTTTTCCTCGGCATCCAAACCGGAGACATCGATCGTAACGGGACCATCGATCTGGTCGTCGGGAGTTACGGTGGACCCTACATCTTCCTGGGGGACGGCAAGGGGAAATTCCGCTTGGACACGCGCTCCAGCTTCAAGACGAACTTTGGCCTCAACCCCTCCCTCCTCGGGGATCTCGATGGAGACGGAGACCTCGACATCCTCGCCAAAGTCGGCAACCACGCTCCGACCAACCGCTACCAGATCTACCTGAACGACGGCAAAGGCGTCTTCGCCTTCTCCAAAACCCTCGTGGTCCCTCTCTCGACGGCACAAGAAACCCAACTTCTGGACATCGATGGGGATGGAGACTTGGACCTCGTCATCTCGGGGAACCTCTCCATCCTTCTCCTGAATGACGGCAAAGGGAATTTCAGGGACGTAAGCTCCACCCACTTCAAGCTCCCATGGAGCCGCTATGCAACCTACCAACACCGGTTCGGGGATTGGGACGGAGATGGGGATCTGGACCTGGTTCACATCCAATTTGGAGGCAATCTCGCTCCCAGCACCTTCCGATACTTCGAAAATCGCAAAGGGATCTTTGTCGAAGCCAGTCGCCGCGTTCTGGGGCAATCCAAGTTCCTCGTGGCCTCGCTGAGCGCCTTTTCCAGGGTCGTGGATTTCGACCAGGACGGCGACCCAGACCTCGTCTTTGGAGACAGCGCTGGAAAGCGGGTCCTCCGAAGCCTCCGCAGACACAGCCATTTCTCCAACGCTCTTCGGCTGGGTCGGCCCGGCCATCTGGAACTCTGGAGCCGTGGGACCGGAATCTCCCAGACGCAGTTCGCCATCGTCCAATTCTCCGCCCCCACGACCAGAAGTTGGAAGCTCCCCCCCTTCGGAACCTTGCAGTTGGACCTCAGGACTCTTCTCCTTCTCCCGGTCCTGGCCATTCCACCGGGGGGGCATCTGCGCCTGGTCCTCCCCCCATCCCAGGACACCAGCCTCCTAGGGAAACAGATCTTCAGCCAGTCGCTCCTCTTGGGCCCATTGGGAACGCGGTTCGCCCAATGGCGCTACACCAACAGGACCTCCTCCACGGCGATCGGTCGCTGAAGGCTGGACTTGGGGACCCCCGGGTCTATCTGAGATCCTTCAAAATCAGGAACACAAACCAGAGCAGAGGTACAAGGGAAACAAGAAAGGCTCCCCAGAAAAGGAAGGAATGCTTGCTTCTTCTTCCCCAGACCAGGCCGACCCCGAAGAAAAGGGAGGCTAGAAAGGATGCGGGAAGTCCCAACATCAGAGCGAGCAAGTACTCCCCCCCCCCAGCCGCGGGTTCCTCCCAGCCCAGTTCGACGAGCCACATGGGAAGCTCAACCCAGAGTGCGAAAAGGAGGAGGAAGGCGGCAAGGGCAAAGAAGATCCAGGCCTTGGACGGAGATTGGGATGGTGAAATCGACGTTCCCTTTTGCAACATGTGGGCCCCCTTGTTTTCCTCTTTTTATCGGCCTGCGCCAGGGAAGAGCTGAGCCGGGGCTCGGTCGGAGCTTCGAGGAACAGGCCGGTGGTTCCCATGGGAAAGGGGAGATGAAGGCAGGAGGAGGCGAGCCTCGAAGCCATCCACTTGGATGTCCCTCATGCGAAAACCCCGCTTCAAACGGGCCTTGAGGCTACCCCAGCTCGCAATCCCGATGCCGGCATCCAACTCTCTGAAACAGGAGCGGGTCCAAAGAACGGGCATCCCCTTTTGAAGATCCTGCTCCATAAAAACCAGGAGGCCCTGGATCCATTTTTGGGTCAGGTTGGTTTGCCCCTCACGGTCGGCGGTTTGGAGGCGGGCCAGAAACTCGTAGAGAGGGACAAAGCTCAGGTCGGGACGACGGCGGAGTATGCTCTCTGCTTCGGCGAGGTTTCCCAGGACGAGACGGGCCTTGCCTCCGGTGAGTTTCAAGTAGCCTTGGACAAAGCCTGGAGCCTCGCGTGGTCGGTCGTGCCGCTGGATGTCCCGATACCCCCATCCGAAACTTCCCAGGCTGAGAAGCAGAATGATGGGAAAGAGGACACGGGGCCATTTCCGCATGGTGAGGATAGAGGCGGGAAAAA
>DROQ01000118.1 GCA_011321845.1 Planctomycetota bacterium
AAAGACGGAATCAGAAGAAGTGATCCGACGGAGACTCGAAATTGCAAAAAATGAGATGCATATGTCTCATTTGTATGATTACGTCATTGTGAATCAGGACCTGGACAAAGCCGTGAGAGAGGTGCGGCAAAAGATCGGGATCGACTCGGGAAGCCCCTCATGAAAGCAAAAAAGATTGTTCTGGGCGTAGGTGGGGGGATCGCTTGTTACAAAGCGGTCATGCTTGCAAGTCAGTTGACCCAGAAGGGTTTCGAGGTGATCCCATTCCTAACTCCGGCGGCTCAGAGTTTCGTACAAGCCCTTAGTTTCGAAGGGGTAACGCAAAAACATGCGGTGGTGGATCATCTCCAGGTGGATGAAAGGGGAGTCTCTGTCTCCCTTCTTGCCGCGGAGGCGGATGCCATGGTGATCGCGCCCGCGACGGCCGATTTGATCGGCAAAATGGCTGCCGGAATGGGGAACGATCCCGTTTCACTTGCAGCCCTGGTTGCTCCGGATCTGCGTTTTTTTTGCCCAGCCATGAACGATCGAATGTGGAAAAACCCCTTTGTGCAGCGCAATGTCGAGGCCCTGGAAAAGGCCAATTGGAGACGCATCGGACCCGAAAATGGACATTTAGCCGAAGGGTATTCTGCTCCGGGCAGGATGGCCGAACCAGATCGAATCCTTGCTTCTATCCTCGAAATCCTGCATTCGCACTCGGAAGATTCCTGATTTCGGGTCCTCCTGGGATTTCTTTTTTCTCTTCACGTTTTGGAAAATTTTTCTCAAGGGTTTTCGGTTGAAGGGGAATGGGGAAGGAATTTTTTTTGGAGAAATTGATATTTTCTTTGAAAAAAAAGAGGGGAGAGGTTTTTCTTTTGGGCAAGAGAAGATTTGCTCTTTTTTATTCCGGTGGGCAAATCATTTCATTCTCATCGTTTTTAGATAATTCCTCTTTTGCTTGAAGGACTCGAAATTGTCGATCGTCCAGTTCCATCAAAAGGGGGACATTTCTTTTTTTTGTTTTGGAGAAAAACGAATGGCCGCAGCAAAAAAAGGCGCCAAGAAAGCCGCAAAGAGTACGAAAAGTACCAAGAGTACGAAGACAACCAAGGCTAAAAAGACCACCAGGAAGCGTCGAGATCCCGATGCTCGTATCGCTGAACTGGAAGAGAAGATCCGAGCCATCAGGGCTCGGGAAGCATCCAAAGAACTCGCCAATGACCCGGTTTTCAAAGCTCTTCGCGCGGTTCGGCGCACTCTGGGAAAGGCCGTAAAGGGCATGGACGGCAGGTCCGGCAACCTGACCTCGGAGTTCGTCAAGGCTTCGCGACAGTTCTTCAATCTTCTTGAGAGGGAGTTGGACTCCCTCACGGGAAAAAAGCGCCGGGGAAGAAAGCCCAAGGTGGACCTGGACTAGTCCCTTCGGCTTGGATGATTCGATGGCAGGAATCATCCTGCTATGGAACCCTTCCTTGTGAAAAAGAGCGCCCGGCAGTCCTGCCAGGCGCTCTTTTTCATGGTTGCCCAAGGACTTTTCCAGAAGAGCCCCAGAAGAGCCCCAGAAGAGCCACTGTGAAGGAAGCCTTTCCTATTCGACGGGGGGGAGCTTGGCGAGGATGGCCTGGATTTTTTCGAGGCGGTCGGGGGGGATTTGGAACCCTGAGGCCCGGGCGTTTTCCACCAACTGCTCGGGTCTCGTGGCTCCGACAATGACCGATGCTACGTTCTTTTTCCTGAGGCACCAGGCCAGAGCGAGGCTCGCAGGGGGGATTTCCAAGTCCCTGGCGATCTCGGCCAGTTCGTAGGCAGCCTGTAGATGCTCCCGCCCCATGTATTTGAGCATGAATTGATTCCGCTCGGGATCTTTGGCCCTCGAACCCTCGGGAGGCTCCTGGTCCACCTGGTACTTGCCAGTAAGGACTCCTTGGGCGAGGGGGGAAAAGACCACCTGCCCCAGGCCGTTTTTTTCACTGGCAGGGATGACTTCTTCTTCTATGCCTGGATTGAACATGCTGTACGGGGGCTGATTGGAGATAGGGGGAGTGAGATTGTGTTCCCGGCAGAGCTGTGAAAGTTCCTGAATCTGCCGGCCGGTCCAGCAGGAGACTCCCCAGTAGAGGATCTTGCCTTGCTTGCAAAGGTCATCCATCGCCCTGGCCGTTTCCAGGACGGGGGTCTCGGGATCGAAGCGGTGGCATTGATAGAGGTCGAGATAATCGGTTTGGAGCCGCCTCAGGGACTGGTCGATGGATTCCATGATGTGTTTTCGAGAGAGCCCCCGGTCGTTGGGGTTGTCGCTCATGGGGAAGAAGCACTTGCTTGCGAGGACATAATCCTTGCGGTCAAAGCCTTGGAGGGCATTACCCAGGGCCCTCTCTCCATCCCCACGGGCATAGACATCGGCTGTGTCGAAAAAGTTGATGCCCAGGTCCCAGGCCTTTCGGACGGTAGCGGTGGTGCTCTCTTGATCCACGGAGCTGCCAAAGGTGAGCCAGGATCCGAGAGCGATCTCGCTGACGGTCAAGCCACTTTCCCCTAGTTTTCGGTATTCCATTGTTTCTCCTACTTCCGGTTGTTTGCACAAAGGTTATTGTGGAGCATCATACGGAGGACGCGGGCCTGTGGATGCAAAAGAGAAAGACAATGACTTCTTCGACACTGCTATTTCCCGTGGATCTGCCGGTGGATCTGCCGGTGGGGCTGGTAGCAATCTAAGGGCTTTGGATCTGGGGACCCTGGGGGAGGACAGCTTCCTGCCCCTTGGGCGGGAGGGGGCTCGTCGCTTGGATCGGGAAGCCCAGGAACTCCTGGGAATCCCCTCTCTCTTACTCATGGAAAACGCTGGACGCGAGGTCGCCTTGGCGGCCAGGGATCTGGGAGGAAATCGCGAAGTCTTGATTCTCGTGGGCAAGGGCAACAATGGGGGGGATGGTCTGGCCGCCGCCCGTTTCCTTGCTCCCCGGATCCAGGTCGCCCTGTTGGGTCCCTTGAATGGTGCAAAAGTCCCCGACGCCCAGCGCATGCTCTCCATCCTCGAAAAGGCCGGCATCGAAGTCCGTGTCGCTTGTTCCAACGAGGAGTTGACAAGGATGTCCCGCTCCTGTGACCTGGTCGTGGACTGTCTTTTTGGCATTGGTCTGGATCGCCCTCCGACTGGAAAGGCCGCGGAGTGGATCCAATGGATGAATGAATCCGGGCTCCCCGTTCTCGCCGTGGACCTTCCTTCGGGCCTGGACGCGGAAACGGGAGAGGCCTATTCCCCCTGTGTCAAGGCAGTCAAGACCTTGACCTTTGCCCGGCCCAAGAAAGGCCTGCTGCGAGGGGACGGGCCGAGGCAAGCCGGGAGGGTCCAGGTCGCCAGCATCGGGATCCCCGAACCCTGGGTACATTCCTTCGAGATGGAGTAGCCCTAGCCCTCGCCCAATCTCCTCCCCCTACTCGAGAAACTTCTCCACCTCGATGGCGGCCATGCAGCCTGTTCCTGCGGCCGTGATCGCTTGCCGGTAAAAGGGGTCCTGGACATCCCCACAGGCGAAGACCCCCTCGATGGAGGTTGCTGTCCGGTTCGGCTTGGTCTTGAGGTAGCCCTTGTCGTCGCATTCCAAGACCCCCTTGAACAGCTCCGTGTTGGGGGTGTGTCCGATGGCCAGGAAGAGCCCGTCCGTCTTTTGGAGGAACTCTTCGCCCGTCTTGTTGTTGCGCAACTTCAAAGCCGTCACCTTGCCCTCGGCGGGGTCCAGGACGTCGACCACAGAGGTGTTCCACTGCACCTCGATCTTGGGGTTGTCGAAGACCCGCTTCTGCATGATCTTGGAGGCCCGGAACTGGTCGCGGCGCACCAGCATGTGAACCTTGGAGGCGTGGTGGGTGAGATACAGGGCTTCTTCACAGGCCGAATCCCCTCCACCTACGATGCAGACGTCCTTGTCCTTGAAGAAAAAGCCGTCGCATGTCGCGCAGGCCGAGACGCCCCTTCCCTGAAGTTTCTGCTCATTTTCCAATCCGAGGTAGTTGGCGGAAGCCCCTGTCGAAATGATCAGTGTTTCGCAGTGGAACTCATTTCCCAGGTTGGTCTTGACGACAAAGGGTCGCTTGGAGAGGTCCACTTCTGTGGCAGTGTCCGGAAGGATCTCCGTCCCAAACCGGGCAGCCTGGTTCTCGAAACGTTCCATCATCTCGGGGCCCTGGATCCCTTCGGGAAACCCGGGGTAGTTCTCGACATCCGTCGTGATGGTGAGCTGTCCACCCGGCTGAAGGCCTTTGAGGAGGAGGGGGGAGAGGTTGGCCCTCGCAGCGTAGATCGCCGCGGTATACCCGGCCGGGCCGGAGCCAAGGATCAGAGTCTTGGTCTTCATCACCATGGGAGTGTCCTCAGCACGCTTCTCCAAAAACCATAGGCTCGAGTTTTCCCTTGGCATGAAGCTCCTTGAGTTCACTGAACCCCCCGATCGGTTTCCCATCGATCAAGACGAGCGGCACGGATTTATGACCAGGGAGGATCTCATTCGTAAAAGCCCTTCGGTCGGGGTGAGTCGTCAAGTCTCTCTCCTCGAAGGGGATCTTGAGCTGCTGCAGCAGGTCCTTGGCTTTTTGGCAATAGGGGCATCCAAGAATGGTGTAGATCTCAACCTTCTTTGCTTTGGTCACGGCTTCTCCTCTTGATTGTTGGAATGAGAGTGAGAGTTTTGGACGGATTCCCCCAAGTCTCAAGGATGACTCGAGAAACCTTGCGGAATTCTGAGACCACCAGGAGGGAGGGGCGGACTGGGGGGCGGTTTTCCTTAGGATTACAGGGAAAGAGGGCAAGTGTCGATAAGAAGGGCAACTCAACCACAGGAAGCCCTCGTGAAAAAAGCCGTAATCCTCTTTTTCCTCCTCATTTTCGGCGCCTGCGGCGGGGGGCCCACGGCCGACCAGATCGCTGCGTCCCGGCTCCGGGCTTTTCAGGAATCCCTGAGGGCCAAGGACGGAATGCGCCTGATGGGGATCCTGACGGAGTCGAGCCGCCGTTTTGTTCCCGCCCTTCTGAGGAAGACCCCCGGGGCCCTCCCCCCGGTACTCCTCTCCGCGAAGCGGGAAGACAGTCGGATCGAGGCCCTCGTTCGGGATCCCAACCCCGGGGCCACCGTCTCCGAGGGAATCTACATCCTGGCCAAGGAGGACGGCGAGTGGCGGATCGACCTCGTCGCAACGGGAGGTGCGAATTCCCGTGAAAAAGCCCTTCCCGGTCCTTCCACCCGCATCGTCCCCGCCCGGATCTCCAGGAAGAGAATGGAGGAGGCTCGGCGCCTCTTCGAGGCCTCCTACAAGCGCTCCTCAGGTTCCAAGTAATCCTGGAGGAGCTGCTCGGCTACGAGCTTGGGATCCGTTGCTCGGGTCGCCGACCGGAACAGGGCCTCGAGGGTCCCTCCTTCCTTTTTCAGACATTCTTCCATGCTGCCCGCCGCCACCTGTTTCCCCTCGGAGAGGATGAGGACCCGGTGGGCGATGCGCTCCACCACGTCGAGCATGTGGGAGCAATAAAGGATGGCGCATCCCTGCTCACAAAGCTTGGTCAGGAGTTGGCGAAACACCAGAGTGGTCTCCGCGTCCAGACCGCTCAGGGGCTCATCCAGGACGAAGATCCTGGCTCGGGTCATCAGGGCGAGGGCCAGGACCACTTTTTGCTTCATTCCCTTGGAGAAGGAGGCCGTAGCCTGGTCGATCACCTCCAAGAGTCCCAGAGCCTCCAGGAGATGGCTCGTTTTGGTGCGGATCTCCTCCTCCGAGAAGCCGAAGAGCCTGCCCCGGAGCGCCAGGATCTCCCTGGGAGTGAGCCCTTCGTAAAGGGTGGCGTTTTCCGGCATATAGGCGAGGAGCTTTCGGGCCTCCTTCGGCTCCTTGGCCAAATCCCTTCCTCCCAGAAAGATCTTTCCCTCCTGGGGCCGTTGCAGGCCAATGAGGCAGCGCACGGTGGAGGACTTGCCTGCCCCGTTGGGGCCGAGCAGGGCGAGGATCTCCCCAGGCCGCACCTCCAAGCCCAGGTGGTCCACCGCGAGCTTGTCCCCGTAGCGGACGACGAGGTTTTGGACCCGGATCATGGCTGGGATCCTTGGAGGGCGGGCCTTGGATTGCAAGCCCCTTTTTCTTGAGCCCTTGCTGGCTACCCCCCGGGTTCGGAAGTAGAATCTTCCCTCCAAATTGAGAATTGTTTTCATCTAGCCTGGGAGATTCCTGGCTCCGAATCCCTCAGGCGGAACAGGAGAAAGTCTTGGAAACCGTCGAACGAAGGAAGGCTCGCGAGGTCCGCATCGGCAGCGTCCGGATCGGGGGAAACCACCCGATCGCGGTCCAGTCGATGACCACGACCCGGACCGAGGACGTGGATGCCACCCTCAAGGAGATCCACGAACTGGAGGAGGCCGGCGTCGAGATGATCCGGGTGGCTGTCCCCTTCGAAAAGAGCGCCCGTGCCCTGGTCGAGATCAAAGCCCAGATGCGGGTCCCCCTGATCGCCGACATCCACTTCGATTCGCGGATGGCCCTGCTCGCCATGGAGGCGGGCGTCGACAAGATCCGGCTCAATCCCGGCAACATCAGCCAGCGGAAGCGAGTCGAGCGTGTAGTGGCCCTTGCCAAGGAGCGGGGGATTCCCATCCGCATCGGGGTCAACTCGGGCTCGGTGGAGAAGGAGTTCCTGGAGCGCTTCGGGCGCCCCAGCCCGGAGGCCATGGTGGAGAGCGCCCTCAAGCATGTGCGCATTCTCGAGGACCTGGATTTTTACGACATCGTCGTCTCCCTCAAATCCACGGACACCCTTGCTGCCCTGCGCGCCTACCGCCTCGCCGCCCAGAGGATGCCCTACCCGCTGCACCTCGGGATCACCGAAGCGGGGAAACCCGGCTACGGCGAACTCAAGTCCGCCGCCGGCCTTGGCGGCCTCCTCCTGGACGGCATCGGAGATACCATCCGTGTTTCCCTGAGCGGTCCCAGCGTGCACGAGGTCAAGGCAGGCTTCGACATCCTCCAGGCGACCGGGAGGCGGGTCCTCGAGCCCGAAGTGGTCGCCTGCCCGACCTGCGGTCGGATCGAGATCGATCTCTTCCCCCTGGTCGAGAAGATCGAGGCTTTTGCCAAGGGACTCGGGAAGCGTCCCATCCGCATCAGCGTCCTGGGTTGTCCGGTGAACGGACCCGGCGAGGCCCGCGAAGCCGACATCGGTCTCGCGGGCGGAAGGGGGGTCGGCTACATCTACCGCCGCGGAGTCCAGGTCCGCAAGGTGGAAGAAGACGAAATGCTGGAAGCCGTGAAGGAAGAGATCGTGAAATTCCTGGAGGAAGGGGCCGAGGTCGGATGATGAAAGCGGAAAAGGTATGGGAGAGGGGGGAGTCGGGGCCTCCGGTCCTGCTGGTCACCAAGGAGTTCGTCTTCGACGCGGCCCACCAGTTGCCGGATTACGACGGCAAATGCGAGCGGCTCCATGGGCACACCTGGAAACTCCAGGTCACGGTCAAGAGCGAAGTGAACCCCAGGAGCGGGATCGCCTTTGACTTTGTGAAACTCAAAAAGATCGTGATGGAACGGGTGATCGATGTCCTGGACCACAGCTTTGTGAACGATTTCCTCGAGCACCCCAGCGCCGAGAACATCTGCCTCTTCGTCTGGGAAAAGTGCAGGGACCTGCCCCTCTATGAGGTCAAGGTCTGGGAGACGCCCACCAGCTTCGCCACCTTCCGGCCAGGCCTCTAGAAGCCCCTGCTCCCGCTTAAAACAGGCGGGCCAGGTAACCGTCCAGGCGCTCAAAGATCTTGGTCCAGTCGTAGCGTTCCTCCACAGCCTTCCGCGCGGCCTTTCCCATGCGCGCTCTTTCCTCGGGTCGGGCCATCAGGTCCAGGATCGGTTCCGTCATCTCGGCGATGTGGTTTACGACGATGAGTTCCTCTCCCGGCCTGGCGTCGATTCCTTCGAAGGCCTTCTTCGTGCAGACTACAGGTAGGCCCATGGCCATGGCCTCCAGGACCTTGTTCTGGATCCCTCGCGCGATTCTCAGGGGGACCACTGCGATGGAGGCCCGCCGAAACCAGGGCCTCGTATCCTCCACGAACCCCGTGACCTCGATCCCCGGCCTGGAGCCAAGGCGCTGAATAGGGGCGCTGGGTTTGCTCCCCAGGACGATGAAGCGACTGTTCTCCTGTTTCTTCTGGATCTGGGGCCAGGCCTCTTCCACGAAGGCAAGGACCCCATCCACGTTGGGATGGTAGTTCATGACCCCCGTGAAAATCAGGGTCGCTTCCTCCCGCTCCTCCAAGGTCCCTGGCCGGAAGGTCTCCAGGTCCACTCCGTTCGGAAGGACCTCGACCGGGGCGCCCGGGATCCGGGTCTCGAAAAGAGTTTTCTCCAAGGGGCTGACCACCAGATTGAGGTCCATGGCCCTCGCCAGCTCTCTTTCGAAGGCCAGGAGGGAGCGCGCCTCTCTGCCGTAGATCCAGCGCCCAAGGATCCCCGAATGCCCGGCGTATTGCTCCCACTTGTCCGAATCCAGCTCGGCGAAGTGGGTGATCATGGGGACCTTCGCTCCGGCGATCCCCGGCTGGAGGAAGTACCAGCCCATGGAGGAGGAGTAGGCCAGGCAGAGATCCGGCCGGAATTCTTCGATCCACCTGCGCAGTTCCTCGAGAAGTTCCTTGTCATGGAAATAGCGGAGAGTGAGGGCCTCCCTGCCCAGGAGTCCCAGGAGGCTCGTGAGCTTCCGCAGCCTGGGATGGATGGGGGCGGCGAAAACCTCGATCCCAAGGGAGCGGAGGTGCTCCAAGGCCGGGCCGTCCTCCCCTGGAACCTGGAAACACCCCACTCGGAGTTGCGCCCCGGCCTCATGAAAATGGCGAAGGAGGTTCCATGTCGTGATCCTGTCCCCCCTGTTGGGAGGCCAGGGCATTCGATGGGCGAGGAGGACGATGCGTTTCCCGGACAGTTCCATGACAGTGCTTCAGCTTGGCGCCAATCAATTCCGAAACAAGAACAAGCTGAGCCGAAGCTGTCCCGGAGCTTTCTCTGTTTCGGGATGCAATTTGGAGGAGAGGACCTGCGGATGAGTGCCACTGAGAACGCGAACACCCCGAGCATTTTGGATTTGATCAACCGGACGCTCGAGCTTCCCACCCTTCCCGACGTGCTGGTCAAGTTGAACGAGGTCATGGACGACCCCGAAAGTTCCGCCGAGGAGGTGGCCCAGGTCATCAGCATGGACCCTTCGGTCTCCGCGAACATCCTCAGGATCGTCAACTCCGCCTACTTCGGGCTTCAGGTCCGCGTGGGGTCCATCAACCTCGCCGTTTCGATCATGGGCTTCAAGATGACCAAAAAGGTCGCCCTCAAGGCCGCGATCTTCAGTGTCTTCGCCAAGAACAAGGGCTCCAAGATTTCCGACTTCGATCCCAATCTCTTCTGGAAGCATTCGATCTATACGGGGACTTTGGCGCGGGCCCTGGGGAAAAAGAGCGAGATCTTTTCGGGGCACCACCCCGAAGACCTCTACATCTGCGGGCTTCTCCACGACATCGGCAAGATCATTCTCCTGGAGAACGCGACCGAGGCTTTTTCCGACGTGGTCGCTTCGGCCAAGACCACCGGCCGCTCCCTCCTGGAACTGGAGCAGGAGATCCTGGGGTATACCCATGCCGACGTGGGGTCGGTTCTCGCGATCAAGTGGTATCTACCCGAGGATCTGACCATCGCCATCCGCTACCACCACAACCCGGACCGGGACCCCTTCCACAAGTCCCTCTCGTCCCTGATCAGCCTTTCGGACCAGATCGCCGGGGTCCAGGGGCGGGGATCCTTCGACTGGAAGGAGTACGAGCCCCCCAGCCCCTCGCTCTTCGAAGCGGTCGCCCTGACCCCCGAAGACGTCGACGAGGTCTGCGCCGATCTCGGCCAGGATGGGGAGTCCAGCGATCAGTGGCTCTAGCAGGGAGAAGTGAGCGGCGGCCCCTCGCACCGCTTGGGCCGGCTTCGATCTTCTTCGTACTTCGCTGGGGCTGATCCTTCGCTATTCTTCGAGAGAAGTGCGCTTCTCCACTTCCTTCCTCATCACTCTGCTCAGCAGCCTGACCATTGTCATCCTGGACAAGGGCTCGGGTTTGCTGATCCTCAAACTCCTGGCCGATCGGCCGGACCTCAAGGGTGGCCTCGACCTCCTCTCGACCTTTCCCTTCATCCTGATGGCCGTTTCCAACCTGGGCCTCGCCACCTCGCTGATCTACTTCGTCCGGCGGGGTGAAGCGACCGTGAAGGAGGCGGGGGAGACCACCGCCATGGTCGCCCTGGTCTGGGGCGGGATCTGTGTGCTCGGTGCCCTCCTGGTCCTTCAGGTCCTCGCCGCCTTCCACCCCGAGGTGGAGGTCCCCGCGATGAGCCTCGTCCTCCCCCTGTTTTTGGCCACCCCTTTCATGCTGATTGTCAGCTATCGCAATTCGATCCAGCTCGCCCTGGGGCACATCCGCGCCTACAACCTGATCCACCTCATTCCCAGCCTGACCTACCTCCCTGTTTTTTTGCTTTTCTATTTCCTCTTGACCAGCGAGGACGCGGCCCACGCCGTGGTCTTCGCCCGCTTCTTCCCCGCCGTCCTGACCGCGGGGATCATCGTCTGGCTGGTCCGCAGGGAGGTCCCCTTCCTCCCCAAGTTCCACCCCAAATTCTTTTGGAAGGCCCTCTCCTTCGGTTGGCGCGCCAACCTCAACTCCACCCTCACCTACCTCAACCACCGTGTGGACCTCTTCCTGGTGCGCCTTTTCTACGTGCCCACAGGCTTCGCCATGATCCAGGCTGTTTTGCTGCTCCTTTTCCTGGGGATCCCCCTGGGCCCGGGGAGGTCCCTGGAGATGCGGATGATCCGCGAGGAAGTCGCCTTCTACAGCCTCGCCGTCACCCTGGCCGAACTGGTCTGGTACTTCCCCGACGCCATGCGGGACCTCCTCTTCACCAAGGTGGCGGGGATCAAGGAGGAGGAGGCCCGGGCCTTTACTCCGGTGGTCTGCCGCAACATGTTCTGGATCTGCGCCCTGGGAGGGGTCGTGATCTACCTGATTTACGACCCCCTGATGGGGCTTTGGATGGGGGAGGCCTGGGGCACCCTGTGGCGGGACAAGGTTTCGGCCGCATTGACCTTCCTCCTCCCCGGCACCCTCTTTTTCACGATCGCCAAGGTCCTTCAGGCCGACCTCACAGGGCGGGGATTCATCAACGTCTGCCTGTTCCTGAGCGGCCTCGTCCTGGTCTCCATGACCCTCCTGGACCTCTTCCTGATCCCCCGCTACGGGGCGGCCGGCGCCTCGCTAGGCTCGAGCTTGGCTTATGGCCTTGCCGCCCTGGCCACGATTTTCTCCTATAAAAAACGGACAGGGGTCTCGCTCAAGGCCCTGCTGATTCCGGAGCGAAAAGACTGGGAGATCTACAAAGGCCTGCTTGCCCGTTTCAGGAGGAGGGCATGAACCGGGAGAAGTCCGGAGTCGCTGTCGTCCTGCCCGCCTACCGATCCTCCCGCTTCTTGGGGGATGCCCTGGAGTCCCTTTTCGCCCAGAGCCTGCCCCCGGATGAAATCATCGTCGTAGACGACGGTTCGCCCGAGGATGAGGAAGGGGTGGTCCGCCCCTACCTGGACCGCGTGAGCTATGTGCGGACGGAGAACCGGGGTCCGGGGGCCGCCCGCAACCTGGGAGTCTCCCTGACCCATTCGCCCCTGGTCGCCTTTTTGGACGCGGACGATCTCTGGGAGCCCCAAAAGCTCCAGGCCCAGGTGGCCTACCTTCGGGAGCGGCCTGGCTGCCTCCTTGTGGGGGCCGACGCCTGGGAGTTTGGAGAGGGTGTCCCGCTTCGGCGCTGGTCCCGGCAGGGGGGGAGGAAGGGGGCGCCTCGGCTGGACCTGGCCTCCCTGATCGCGGGCAACGGACTGCCTACCCTGACCGTGATGCTGCGCCGGGAGGCCTTTGAGCGGGTGGGGGGCTTCGACGAGGACCGGGAATTGATCGCCGTCGAGGACTACGACCTCTGGCTGCGGCTGGCCGAGCTGGGGGAGCGGACCGGGGCCTTCCTGGGCTATGTCGACGAGCCCCTCGCCCGTTACCGGCGGCGGGGGGCCAGCCTTTCGGGGGCCGAACGCTTCCTCCATGGGGTGTCCCGGGTCCTGGATCTTCTCGTGCGGCGAAATCCGGGGAGACCGGAGATCCTTTCCCTTGCCCGCAGACGCCGGGCGGGTCTCTACCTGGACTACGCCCGGGAGCTGCAGGACCGAGGCTCCTTGCTCGCATCTTTCCAGGCCATCCAAAAATCTCTGGCCCTCGCCCCCTCCGATCTAAAGGCTTGGAAGCTCATCGGTCGAGGATGCCTCTATCGCTTCCATGGGAGGAGGAATTCTGAGAAATCTTGACTTTTCTCCGTCTTGACTTTGACCTGGAATGCAATCGGCAGTAAGCCGTGCCCCCTTTACAACGATCCCGTTCTTCCATTCGATCTCATCTGATGCTGAGAATCGGAGCCTGATTCACCCTCTATGGCAAAAAACCTGGTTATCGTCGAATCTCCCGCCAAGGCACGGACCTTGTCCCGCTTCCTCGGCCCCGATTACGAGGTCGAAGCGAGCATCGGGCACATCCGGGACCTCCCCCAATCCGCCTCGGAGATCCCCGAAAAGGTCAAAAAGGAGAAGTGGGCGCGCCTGGGAGTAGACGTGGAGAACGGTTTCAAACCCCTCTATGTGATCCCTTCCCAGAAGAAGGCCCACATCCGTCACCTCAAGAGTCTGCTCAAGGAGGCGGAGGTCCTCTACCTGGCGACCGACGAGGACCGCGAGGGGGAGAGCATCTCCTGGCACCTGATGCAGGTTCTCAAACCGAAGATTCCGGTCAAGCGCCTGGTGTTCCACGAGATCACCAAAAAAGCCATCCTCAAGGCGCTCGAGTCTCCCCGGGAGATCGACCAGGACCTCGTCCGGGCCCAGGAGGCCCGCAGGATCGTGGACCGGCTCTTTGGCTACTCCGTCTCGCCCCTGCTCTGGAAAAAGGTGCGCCCCCGCCTCTCGGCCGGGCGCGTGCAGTCGGTCGCCGTCCGGCTCATCGTGGAGCGGGAGCGGGAGCGGATGGCCTTCCACGTGGCCGAGTACTGGGATCTGGAGGGACTCTTCACCAAGGATGGGAGCGAATTCTCCGCCAACCTCGTCCGTTTCGGGGATCGGAGGGTGGCGAGCGGTAAGGACTTCGATCCCCAGACCGGCCAGCTCAAGAGGGTGGGGGACGAGGCCCCGGTCCACCTCGACGGGGAGGGGGCCCAGCGCGAGAAAGAGCGTCTCGGCGGCAAACCGGCCCAGGTCCTCAAGGCCGAGCCCAAGCCTTTTACGGAGAGACCCTCTCCTCCCTTCACGACTTCCACCCTCCAGCAGGACGCGAACCGTCGCCTCAACTTCGGGGCGCGGCGCACCATGGATCTCGCCCAGCGTCTCTACGAGATGGGCTACATCACCTACATGCGAACCGACTCGACGATCCTCTCCCAGGAGGGGCTCGGAGCCGCACGCAAGGAGATCGCCTCCCGTTTCGGGCCGGAGTACATGCCCGAGACGCCGCGCTTCTACAAGAGCAAGGTCAAGAATGCCCAGGAAGCCCATGAGGCCATCCGGCCGGCCGGGGAAAACTTCGCCGATCCCGCAGTGGTGGAGAAGAGCCTGGGCAGGGACGCCCGCCGCCTCTACGAGCTGATCCTGGGCCGAACCCTTGCCTCGCAGATGAAGGACGCCAAGGGCCAGCGGATGCAAATCGAGCTGGGGATCGAAGACGCCGTCTTCCAGACCTCGGGCAAGACCTACGAGTTCCTCGGTTTCCACAGGGGCCTCGCTCTGGCCAACGGCAAGAGCGGCAAGGCGACCGAGACCCACCTTCCCCAGATGAAGGTGGGGGACAGGGTCGAGACCCTTTCCCTCGAGGCCAAGGAACACAAGACCCAGCCTCCCGCGAGACTCACCGAGGCGACCCTCGTCAAGGAGCTGGAGGCCCGGGGGATCGGTCGGCCCAGCACTTATGCCTCCATCATCGAGACCATTCTCAAGCGCGCCTATGTGCGCAAGGTGGGCCACGCTCTGGTCCCCACCTTTACCGCCTTCGCGGTCACCAAGCTGATGGAGGACTACCTCTCCTACCTGGTGGATTACAGCTTTACCGCCGGCATGGAGGATGAGTTGGACCAGGTCTCCCTGGGCAAGCTGGATCCCCAGGAATACCTGACCCGCTTCTTTTTCGGTGAAGGTCAGGGGGGCAAGGGGCTCAAGGAGATTCTCAGCGAGGTGGAAGAAGAGATCGATCCCCGGGTCGTCTGCGGCATTCCGCTGGGAGAAAAGGACGGCAAGGTTGTCGAGGTGCGGGTCGGGCGCTACGGCCCCTTCCTCTCCCACGGGGAGCAGCGCGCTCCGGTCCCCGAAGACCTCGCCCCCGACGAACTGAACCTGGACCTTGCCCTGAGCCTCCTGGAGAAAGCCGCGGCAGGCCCCCGGGTGGTCGGCATGGACCCCGAGACCGGCAAGCCGATCTACGCCAAGACGGGGCGCTTCGGCCCCTATGTGCAGCTCGGGGATCCCGGCGAGGGCGAAGAAGAAAAGCCCAAGATGGCCTCCCTGCTCGAAGGCATGGACCCCGAGACCGTGACCCTCGAGGAGGCGGTCGGCCTCCTGTCCCTGCCCCGGACCGTGGGCAAGCATCCCGAATCGGGGGAGGAGATCCTTGCGGCCAACGGTCGTTATGGTCCCTATATTTCCTGTGGCAAGGAGACCCGCTCCCTCCCCGAAGGCACCTCCCCCCTCCATGTGGGCCTGGACCAGGCCCTGGCCCTGCTGGCAGCCCCCAAAAAGCGCGGCGTTCGCAAAAAGAGAGAGCCCCTGAAGGAGCTTGGGGTCCACCCCGAGACCCAGGCTCCCGTCAAGATTCTGGATGGCCGCTTCGGCCCCTATGTGACCGATGGGACCACCAACGCCTCCCTTCCCCGGGGGACGACCGTGGAAGAGGTTACCTTGGACCTCGCCTTGGACCTGCTCAAGGAACGCCTCGCGCGGGGACCGGCGAAGAAGAAAAAGAAGAAAGCCGCCAGGAAAGCCTCGGCCAAGAAGGCTTCCAAGAAAACCAGCAAGAAAAAAACTCGAAAGAAAAAGTAAATCGTTTTTCCGGTCGGTTTTGCCACAGGGCTTTTGCCCCTGGAGTTCCAAGCCTTTCGTGACTTGGGGTGCCCCATGGGCTAAAATCTCTGCCCTTTTCGGCAAAAATGCCCATTGGAGGCTCCTCAGAAAGGGCCTTCGAGAACGCCTCTAAGGAGATGGAATTCAAGATGCAGATCAAAGAAATCCCGGTCGAGGGTTATGAGAAGGTCGTTGAGGCCAAAGATGAGGAGTCCGGGCTTCATGGGATCATCGCCGTTCACAACACCACCCTCGGGCCCGCCCTGGGAGGGATGCGCATGTGGCCCTATGAGAACCGGGACGCCGCGCTCAACGATGTTCTGCGTCTTGCCAGGGGAATGACCTACAAGTCCGCCGTCGCCCACACGGGCCTTGGAGGCGGCAAGTCCGTCATCATCGGGGATCCGTCGACGAAGAGTGAAGAACTCTTCCGCGCGATGGGGCGCTTTGTGGATTCCCTCGGCGGACTCTACATCACGGCCGAGGACGTCAACACGACCATCGCCGATCTCGAGAATGTCGCCAAGGAGACCAAGTATGTGACGGGCCTGAGCCGGGAGTCCGGCTCCTCCGGCAACCCAAGCCCCTACACGGCCCATGGTTGCATCCTCGGGGTCATGGCCTGCCTGGAGCGGGTCTTTGGCAATGGCAACTTCGAGGGAAAAAAGATCGGCGTCCTGGGCGTCGGAGCCGTGGGCTCGGTCATGGCCCGTGAGATGAGCAAGCGAGGCGCCAAGGTCTATGCCCACGACATGCGCGAGGAGCGGGTGGCCGTCCTCGTCGAAGAGGCGGGTGTGGAGCCGGCCTCCGAGGAGCAGCTCCTCACGATGGACCTGGATGTCTTCTCCCCCTGCGCCCTGGGCGGCGGACTCAACGAGAACACCATCCCCAAGCTGGGCGCCAAGATCGTGGCGGGTTCGGCCAACAACCAGCTCCTCGTCCCCGAGGACGGGGACCGCCTGCGGGACCGCGGCATCCTCTA
The DNA here is from genome assembly GCA_011321845.1 of Planctomycetota bacterium. Taxonomy (GTDB): domain Bacteria; phylum Planctomycetota; class UBA1135; order UBA1135; genus HyVt-539. Next base: position 16,161 of record DROQ01000118.1, read on the forward strand.
TGCCCCCGACTACGTGATCAACGCCGGCGGCATCATCAACGTCGCCGTCGAACTGCTCCCCGGCGGCTACAAGGAAGAGGTCGCCCTCGAAAAGATCAAACGCATCCCCGACGCCCTCCACGAAGTCTTCGACCTCGCCGACCGCGAAGGCATCTCTACCGCGAAAGCCGCCGACCTCCTCGCCGAGCACATCCTCGAAGAAGCACGCAGCAAGAAGGGATGAAGATCCCGAGGGCCCACTGGAAAAGGCCGGCGTCCGTGAACACGGGACGGAGATCCCTTCCCGCTCATCGGAAGAGGATTGCCTGGGATCTGGGCCCAATTGTGGATTGCAAGCAAAAGGTCTGGAAGGATTCAAGCCAGGGATTTGCCTGCGTTCCCTAGGAGGAGTTTGGCTTAAGGGCCCGTTCTGCACAGCCCTCAGGATGCTCAGGATTTTGCGCTATGATCCAGAGAAGGCCCGCAATGGTTAGACCCGCAAAAGTGTTCGGCATCCTTCTTCTTGTCCTCCCTGCGGGTCCTTTGGTTCATGCCCAGAATCGCCGTGATTTGCGTTTCAGGGTATCCCATTATCGGGTTGGTTCGGAATGGGGGACGCTTTACGTGGGGCCGGGTTCGAAGCGATTGGAATGGTCTTGGGGCACGCCCCTGCAATCCAAATCTACCGTTCTGAACGTGCCGGCTTTCAGGATCGGGGGGATCGAGCAGGTGGGGGAGCGGAAGTTCCTGGTCGCCGGCCGCATTCCCAATGGCAATGCAGTCCTTGCCCGTGTGCGGTGCCTTGTGACCCCGGCTCGTGCCGTTGTCATCGATGAAATCAAAGAATATCCCGGCTTCGACTTCATCGACCTGGCTTGGAACGCCATGGAGAAGCGCATCTACCTGGTCGACTTCCTTGGTCGGAAGGTGCGCTATGCGCCTTGGAGCGGTCCCGGCGCTCCCTTGCCGGCATCAACGAAAGTGGCCGTGGACGAGAGGAAGCTGACGCTCTTGTCCTCGTCCTCGATTCTTGATCTTCAGATCTTCGCAAAGAGCCTTCCTGCCGGTTTTGGAACACGGGTGCTGCCCTCGACGATGGAATACCATGTAGTCCAATCGGGAGCGACCTGGATCGTGACAAAGGTTTCGACGAGCGGCTTGGATCTCACCTTCAAGGATCGCGACAAGACGACCAACAAGGAAGCCTGGGTGACTTGCCCCTATCCCGTGGTCTTCGAGATCCTGGATTCCCAAACAGGCTCCGTCGTCTACAGCGGAGTCGTGTCCACTGGGGGCGCCGTGGTCCACCTGCAGTTTTCCCCGGTCCTCGTGCCCGGAAGGCTCTACAAACTGCGTAAAGCCGGGGGTGGGGAGGAATCGCCCTTCCGGCCGTTGCTGCGCTATGGACAGCCGCAGTCCTTGAACGATCTCTTCCTGGGAAGAGGGCAGTTGCCTGCGCAGCGAGCCCGGGTCGGGGAGCCGATGTTTGCCTTGGGCGCCGCATGCAAGCTGTCCCCCTCGGCCCCGCAGGTCCGAGGGCTCGTGTCGGCCTTGTGGATTGCGATCCGTCGCCCGGACCAGGCCGACCCCGTGACGGTCATGGGGAAGGCCGCCATCCTGCAGCCGGATACGGTCCTCTATGGCCAGGTGAGGATCGGGCCCGGTAAGGAAGGATCAGCCGCAGGTTTTCCCCTGCCTTTTCCCAATGACCCTGCCTTGGTGGGGTCTCGTGCGTTCTTTCAGATCCTTGTGCTGCATCCCGTGACGAACGAGATCGCCTATTCCGACGTCTTCGCCACGACGATCTTCGAAGCCGCTCCGGGCGGCAGTTCGGCCAAGAGTCAGAGCCTGCACGGCAAAGGTCTGACCAAAACCGCCCAGGCCAAGCTCAAGACCGCCGGCGAAACCTGGAAGAAGCCCCTGGGCCCCAAGCAGCGCCAACAGATTCGCGCCTGGACCCGGCGCATGCTGAAACGCCTCCAGGCGAAGAAGAAGTAAACGCGGGCTTTTTTCAGAACCGCTGGGCTGGGTGTTCTGCCCGCGAAAGGTGCCCATCTTTCGGGGCCTCTGAAAGGCATCTCTACCGCGAAAGCCGCCGACCTCCTCGCCGAGCACATCCTCGAAGAAGCACGCAGCAAGAAGGGATGAAGATCCCGAGGGCCCACTGGGTCCACTGGTGGGCGGGGCCCAGGGTGCGGGTCGAGAGATAGACGACATAGCTCAGGGGGCCGAGGATCCCGAGGACTTGGAGGGGGAGGAGGCGGCCCTTTGGCTCTTCTTCGTTCTCTGCTTCCAGGAGGATGAAGGGGATCCACCAGAAGGCGTACCAGAGG
>DROQ01000119.1 GCA_011321845.1 Planctomycetota bacterium
GAGGAAAACTCCATGTCCTGCCAGCTTCCCCGCCCGGAGAAGAACCGCCAATTCGTCCCCTTTCCTCTCAGAAGGGGTGCGAAAGAAGTTCCCTTTCTTGAGGTCGAAGCCGGTGCTGTCCAAGAGAGACTGGAGTCCTCCGAACCTCGGCTGGGAAATGCCGTAACGGGGTGGTCCTAAGAGGAAACTTCCGCTTTTGGGTTCCAGAACGACTTCGGACTGCTCACTCAAGGGCTGTTTGATGAACTGTCTGAGAATCAAACGAGAGACACCGGGCCTGCCATCGGGAGAGGGAGGGAGGAAAAAAAAGACCCGGGTGTCATCGGAGCGTCCTCCAAGAATGGAATCCGGAGGAACCATTCTCTTCTTCCCATTTTTCTCGATCGACAGCTCAATCTCGTCAAAGAGGTACTGGACGCTGGTCTTGGTACGATCCACTGGGACGAGCCCTTCCCCGACGAGGACCATCAATGCACCTCCACGCACAGGAGAGACACCGGGCCCCACTCCATACAGGGTGGGCGTGTAGAGGATCTTGGCGGGGTCGGAGCGTCCGCCGAATTTGTCCTTGAGGATCAGATACCCGATACCGGGAAAGCGGGTCCCCGGAATCGCGATCTTGATATCCGCACTGTCCTTGCCTCGTGGTTTGAACTCAAGGATAGGGGCGAGGAGGCGCCGGAAAAACACCTTCCCCTTTCCCCCCGCCCGATCCCATTGGTAGACCTCCACCGAAAGCTCCGAGGCCGTCTTGGCATGGAGAAAATCCACGGGGATGTTATAGACCGAACGGCCATCCACGCGGACAGGAAGAGCTTTGCCACCGGTCTTCGGGGGGTCCGGAAAGACATTGGCCAGGTTGAGCCTGGGAAAGCGGTTGAAATGGAAAGGGATGGGACCAGCCAGGGGTTCCCCGTTGACGCTCACGGTGAGGGCGGCATCGATATCCCGGGGAGCGAGGTTTTTGGCCAGGACCTTGTTCCAAAACGGCTGTGGATTGACCTGAAAAAACAGGTCCACCGAAGCCCCCCCCGCGAGCAAGGAAGCAGTGGTTAGGGTGTCCACCTTTACTCCCAGGGTATCGCTTTGGAGACTCACCCGGAACCGTCCGGCGCTGTTTCGAAACCTCTCCGGGAGATTGAGGACCCGGAGCTTGCGGATTCCGACATCCTTGTCGGAGGGCAGATTCAGTTGGGAAAGCTGCAGGACACGAAGGGGAGCGAAATTGTTGTCCGAACTGATATCGATCGAGGGCGGCCTCAAATTGCCGGTCCTACCGGAGGATCCCGAGCCCCTCCCTCCGGCGAAAACGCCTGCAACCACACCACTTCCGCAGGCGGAGAACAGGAACAGAAGTCCCAGAGCTAGGTGGTATGGCCGCATCGCATCAATCCCTCGGGCAAGTTGAACAGTTCAATTGTAACCCAAAAGAAGGTATGCCATGGCTCCTCCTCCCAATATCCCAGAGGATTCAGGACTTCTCAGCAAACCGATCCACGACTTTGATCCAACAATCCACAACACCGCCTCTTGGGCCCGCTTCGCCGCTCATCCTTGGAACGGTCCCCTACCAGGTGGGAGCTCCCCTTTTGGAGGGCCTCGACGCCCATCCGGGAGTGGAGCTGAGGCAGCAGGTCCCTACCCAGCTCATTCGGAGTCTCCGCGCCGGAGAACTCGAGGGGGCCCTGGTCTCCTCCATCGAAGCCTTCCGACGCCCGGGACTCCTGGCCCTGAACCATCTCGGGATCGCCTGCGATGGCGAGGTTGCCTCGGTCCGCCTCTTCTGCCGGAAAGCCCCCCAGGATGTGAAATCCCTGGCCCTGGACGACTCCAGCGCCACCTCCGTCGCCCTCACCCGGGTCCTCCTCAAAAAACGCTACGGGGCCCGAATCATGGAGGAATCCCGCATCCCACCGACCCTCCAACCCGATTCCATCGATGCCGACGCCGTCCTCATGATCGGCGATTTCGGAGTCGCCGCCCAGAGCAATCGGCCCTTCATTCTCGACCTGGGCGAGGAATGGGCTCGCTGGAAAAACCTTCCCTTCGTCTTCGCCCTCTGGCTGTTTCGTTGCCCCGAACCCAGAGTCCGGGAGGCGAGCGAAATTTTGATGGACTGCCGGATGAAAGCCAAGCAAAGAGCAACTAGCGATGGAACCGGAGGCAGGATTTGTCATGATTTGGATCCAAGGTTCCTCGCGGGACTGGAAGAGTTTCACAACGAAGCAGCCTCCCTGGGACTCTGCGAGGCATCCATTCAGCCGGTCTGGGTGGGACCTCCACGGTAAGACATGGGTAGGACAGGCTTTTAGACAAGGGTAGGGAAACGGGCGAAACAGGGACCCAAGAATGAATCACCGACAAAAAGAACTGTTTCCGGCTTTCGAAACCGAGCCGGGAGAGGATCCAAAGGAGGGCCATGCACCGGAAGCAAAGAGCAAGGGCATGGGACATGCGAAAAAAAGGGTGGCTGAGACACAGATGACCAAGACACAAAAAACGAAAGGAAAAAGAAGAGCCACCGCCGAGAGCATGGCCAAGAAGCAGCGCGAGATCTCGGTTTCGGAATTCTTCACCAAGAACCGGCACCTCCTCGGATTCGACAACCCCCGCAAGGCCCTTCTCACAGGGGTCAAAGAGGCAGTGGACAACAGCCTCGACGCCTGCGAAGAAGCGGGCATCCTTCCCGATCTCATCGTGGAGATTCGTCCCATCCCCGGTCAGGAACAGCGCTTTACCATGATCGTGGAAGACAACGGACCCGGCATCGTCAAGGCGCAGATCCCCAACATTTTCGGCAAACTCCTCTATGGCTCCAAGTTCCACCGCCTCAAGCAGAGCCGGGGGCAGCAGGGGATCGGGATCTCGGCCGCCGGCATGTATGGGCAGCTCACCACGGGCAGCCCCATACGGATCATCTCCAGGACAGGGAGCCGAAGGCCCGCCCACCGCTTCGAAGTGCGGATCAACACCACCAAGAACAAACCGGAATTCACGGACGAGGAGGTCGATTGGGAAAAGCCCCACGGCACCCGGGTGGAGATCGACATGGAAGCGGAGTTTCGCAAGGGGCAGCGCTCGGTGGGGGAATACCTCAAACAAACCGCGGTGGCCAACCCCCACGTCCGCATTCTCTACCGCTTTCCCGACAACCATGAAATCTTCTATGACCGGGTCGTCCAGGAGCTTCCCCCCGAGACCAAGGAGATCAAGCCCCACCCCCATGGGGTAGAACTGGGCCTCCTGATCAAACTGCTCAGCGACAGCAAGGAGAGGACCCTCAGTTCCTTTTTGCAGCACGAGTTCAGTCGGGTCTCGGCGGCCGTCGCGAAAAAGATCTGCGACCAGGCAAAGCTCTCTCCCCGCGCCCACCCAAAGAGGATCGCACGCGAAGAGGCCGACGCCCTCCACAGCTCCATCCAGAACACCAAGATCATGTCTCCGCCGACCAATTGCATTGCCCCCATCGGTCAAGATGTATTGCTTGCGGGGCTGAAAAAGGAGATCAAAGCCGACTTCTACGTCGCAGCGACCCGCCCCCCCTCCGTCTACCGGGGCAATCCCTTCCTCGTGGAGGCCGCCCTGGCCTACGGTCGCGAAGGGGACACCATGGAGGTCACCGAAACCGGGAAGATCGTCGCCCGCAAACGCGCTTCCTCTCTCGACACCGAGCTTCTCGGAAACGCCGACGAGGCCATCCGCCTCGTCCGCTTCGCCAACCGGGTCCCCCTCCAATACCAGCAGAGCGCTTGCGCCATCTCCAAAGGAGTCATCGGCATCAACTGGCGATCTTATGGCATGCAGCAACCTCGGGGAGCCCTCCCCATCGGCCCCATGGTCCTGGTGGTTCACATCGCCTCGGTATGGGTCCCCTTTACTTCAGAAAGCAAAGAGGCCATCGCCTCCTACCCCGAGATCATCAAAGAGATCAAGCTCGCCGTCCAGGAGTGCGGCCGCAAGCTGGGAGCCCACATCCGCAAGGGCAAGAGGATCGCGACCGAACACCGCAAACGTTCCTACATTGAACTCTACCTCCCCCATATCGGAATCGGCCTCCAAGAGATCCTGGGTCTCGACGACAAGACCCGCGACGAGGACGTGGAGATCCTCCGGGGCATCCTCGAGCGGAGCCGTAAGATTTGATCCGCTTTTTTGACCACGATCCCTGGAACCGCCGCTAGAACCACTCTCATTCCAACCCCTCATTAAGGCTATGGCTGCAAAAAAGAAGAAGGTCCGCAAACAAAGGTCCCGTCCCCTCGAAACCCTCGACAAACGCACCTTGAAATGCATCAAGGAATCGGCGATCAAGATCCACGAGACGATTCAGAAGAAGAAGAAACCCGAGATCGTCTTCCCGGTGCGTTCGCTCAAAAACGTGAAGTATGAGAAGAAGGTAGGCTACTTCCAGCTCGGTCGCGGGCGCAAGAAGCGCGACCTGACCTTCAACTCGGTCAAGGCCTTCGCCCAAATGCTTCGGATGATGGCCGCCTCCATGGAGCTGATCGAGACGGACGACACGGCCACCAAGAGGGAGGCCTACTACAACTCCAAGAACTGGGGGGACGCCAAGTTCAAGGAGCAGACCGAGTCGGACACAGTCATGGATGACATCGAGGCCATGTTCAGCCTCCAGCAGATCTCGCGTGAACAGCTCCGGTTCAAACCGGCGGAGCACGGTGGCTCGGTCGCCGGCAATCTTATCGTCGTGGACCGGGACCTCGAAACAGGGGAACGGGAAGAGATCGACTGTACCCGGATGGGCTCCTCGGCCTGGCGGATTCCCGCCCGGGTAGAGCACTTGGAGTTTAAAACCAAGGCGGATTTCGTCCTCGCCATCGAGACCAACGGCATGTACGAACGGCTCTCCTCCCATAAATTCTGGAGAACCCACAACTGCATCCTCGTTGAAATGGGGGGAGTCCCCACCCGGGCCTGCCGTCGCTTCCTCCGGCTCCTCAGCGAGAAAAAGAAGATCCCGGTCTACGCCTTCGTGGACTGCGACCCCTATGGGATCGCCAACATCTATCGTTCCCTCAAGGTCGGATCGGGGAATGCCGCCCACATCAACAATTTCTTCTGCGTCCCCGGCGCCAAGTTTCTGGGCGTGACCCCCCAGGACATCGTGGATTACGGACTGCGCGAAAAGGACGCGGTCCATCCCCTCAAGGATGTGGACATCAAGCGGGCCAAGGACGCCCTCAAGAACGACCCCTTCTTTCAGAGTCACAGACCCTGGAAAAAGGCCCTTGAGCAGCTTCTCAAAATGGGGATCCGCGCCGAACAACAGGCTTTTGCGGCTTTCGACCTCAACTTCGTCATCCGCGAATACCTGCCCGAAAAGTTGAAGAATCCCGGATCCTTCCTACCCTGATGGGTTCGTTTTTGGGGACCCACGGCTCCTTGGGCACCTCTCCTCCGGGCAAGTAAAGCGACCCTTCGAGAACATTGAAATGATGATGACCCCGCTGGTTTTCTTGGCCCTTCTCTCCCCCCTGCCTCCCCAGACGGAGACTGCCCCGCAAGCATCTGAGAAGAAGCCTCCCTCGGAGCAGACCCTTAGAAGCATCCTGGACATCACCCTTTGGCGAAGCTTCGACATGAAGGAGAACAGGAACCTGATCCTCTCTCTCCTCAAGACACAGGGGAATACTCCCCTCGCCGAACCTCTGGCCCATAACCTGGTCAACATCGCCAAACTGCAGAAAGAGCCGGGGAAGACCTGGAAAGCCATCCTCGACCTCAGCCAGGACCCGAACCTTTTCGGCCTCGCCCGCCTCACCCTCCGGAAGGCCGCATACGGCTACAAGGCCAGCACCGGCAAGTTCCAGGAAGCCATCGCCTTGGACCCAAGCGGAGCATTCCTCGGCAAGGGGTGGGCCATCGGCCCCTTTGGGGATCGAGGTTCTTCTTTCACAGGGGTTCCCTTCCCCCCCGAGACGGGCAAGGTGGATCTCACCGCTACCTACCAGGGGCGCTTCGGGAAGGTGAACTGGCGGCCTCTCAGGCGTGGAATGGGAGGGTCCAAGCTGGAACTCCAACCCCGGGTCCCCCAAGGGTTCACTCGTGGCTGCCAATATGGATTCTTCCAAATCTCCTCCCCCAAAGAGACAGGTGCCTATCTCGAGCTACAAGCCACCGGAAGCTACGAAGCCTGGTGGAACGGGCGCCGGATCGCCAAACTCGACCGCCGCCTCTCTCCCGCTCCTCTGCGGCGGTTTTTTCCCATTGGAGTAGCCAAGGGCTGGAACCATCTGTTGGTCAAAACCTCCGCCGC
>DROQ01000120.1 GCA_011321845.1 Planctomycetota bacterium
CGTCACTGTGGTCCCCGAAGATGGAAAGGGCGTGGGTTGCGATGGTTCGGGCGGCGACATGCATGGTGAAGGCCGTGAGTTCCCCCGCGATCTTGTACAGGTTGGGAATCATCAGGAGCAGTCCCTGACTGGCAGTGAAGGTGGTTGTCAGGGCACCGGTTTGGAGAGCACCGTGGACCGTCCCCGCCGCTCCCGCTTCGGACTGCATTTCGACGACATCGGGGACCTGCCCCCAGAGGTTGGGGACTCCCCGGGCCGCCCAGGCGTCGGCGTGCTCTCCCATGGGAGAGGCCGGAGTGATGGGATAGATCGCGATGACCTCGTTGGTCCGGTGCGCTACGGAGGCGACCGCCTCGTTGCCATCAAGAGTGACGAATACCTTTTCTCCCATGAGAGTTTCTCCTGTTCAGGGGGAGACTATTAAGCGGCCCCGCCACCCAGAAAGAAAGGATGGAATTGGGGCAAAGGGTCGCAACTTTCCCGAATCCTGTAAATTGCTTTCCCGGGCGGCTCGGGAGTGGAGAATACATTCATGACCGGAGAAAAAACAACAGCGGAGAAAGGACTGGGGGGCAGCTCGAGCGAAGGAAGTTTTTTTCGGCTCACCGATGCCCACCAGGCCCAGAAAAATCTCTTTCATCGCCACCAGTGTTGTCTGGTAGACCGGGATCCGGATCAGGCAATGAGGCTCCTCAGGGAGTACCGGGCGATGCTCCTTAGGCATATGCGGGATGAAGAAGAGATCCTTCTCCCGATCTACGAGAGGGGGGTCATCCAAGCCGGTGGAAAGCCGGAGTATTTTGTCCAGGAGCATCGCAAACTCCTGGATTTTCTGGATCGGATCAAGGACGCGATGGGAGCGCTCGCCGAGGCAGAGGGGCCGGATTGGTACCAGTCCCTGTTCGAGGTCTTGGATCTCGAGACCACCTTCAAGAACATCGGAGAGCATCACGAGGCCCGGGAGGAGCAGTTCCTCTTCCCGGGACTGGACCTCCTCCTGGAAGGCGAGGAGCGTGCCGAAGTCCTGGCGCGCTGTGAATCCTTAAAGAGGGAATCCTTAAAGGGGGAATCCTTAAAGGGAGAATCCTTAAAAGGGGAATCTTGAAAGGGGGGATCCCTTCGAGAGGGATCCCTGAATTCCTAAGAGAAGAATCCCCAAGAGGGGAATCCCTGAGAGTGGGGGACCTGAGAGAGTCCCCGAGGGCCTGAACAGGATGAAGCCGGGGGGCTGGGAGATCTAACCCGCCATGGCCTTCATGAGATCGCTGAGTTCCTGCTCAGCCTGGACGGCGAGGGCGCTGAGGCTCTCATTGGGAGCCATCTGCAAGAGGACGGTCGGCTTGACGGTGGCGAGAACCCGTTTTCCATTCTCCTCCCAGATGGAGATCCGACAAGGCATGAAGACCGAGATCTCGACCTGGGTTTCGAGCGCCTTCTGGGCGAATGCAGGGCTGCAGACCTCGAGGACCCGGACCTCCCGATCGATGGGATGTCCCTTCTCCTGGAGCTTGGCCTTGAGGTCGTGCTCACCCAGCACTCCCCATTTCCGCTCCTGGGCGAGGGAGGGGGCGGACATGATGATTTCGTCGAGATTCCGGTCACTCTGGTATTGGATCAGCATCGTGATCTCCATTCTGGTTCTGTGGGGTTCTTGAAGAGGCCCCTGCCTACATGATTTGTGAATCATCCAAGCTAGGGGATAGACTTGGGTGGATGGGAAATCAAGCAGGGGTCAGCCTCGGAATCGTGAATTACAATGGGGTCTCCCATTTGCCCCCGCTCCGTGAGGCGGTTCGGGCCCTGGAGGGGGAGTTTGACGAGCTGCTGATTCTCGATAACGCCAGCACCGATGCCAGCCTCGCCTGGATCGACGAGAATTGGCCTGAGGCCCGGGTCCTGCGCCTCGAAAAGAACCAGGGCCCGGGTCCCGCCCGCAACGCCCTCCTGGAGGCCAGCCCCAGCCCTCTCCTTCTCCTGATGGACAACGACGCCCGGCCCGAGCCCGGCGTCCTCCGTGAACTCTTGGAAGTTCGAAGACTCTCGGGAAACCCCGCCGTCGTCCAGTCCCGGGTCGTCTTTGCGGACGAACCCCAAAAGATCCACTACGACGGCGCCCATCTCCACTACGTCGGCCTCCCCTTGCTCCGCAACTTCCACCAGCGCCTGCGGCCCGAGGAGGAACGTTTCGTCGAGGTGGACTCCTTCCAGGCCGTCTGCCTTCTTGTCGATTCCAAGCCCCTCCTCGAGGTCGGAGGATTCGATCCCCACTTCTTTTTCTACTTCGAAGACAGTGATCTCTCTCATCGCCTGCGCCTTTTGGGCGAGCGCATCGTCGTCGCCCAAAAGGCTCTTACCCGCCACGGAGACGGGACCGCTGGTCTTTCCCAGCGAGGCTCCTCCTACTCCAAGAAACGCATTTACCTCCACAGCCGCAACCGCTCTCTCCTCGTTCTTAAAACCTACCGTCTCCGCAGCCTCTTCCTCCTCGCACCCGGCGCCCTCCCCTTTGAATTCGCCGGCTTTGCCCTCGCCTGCCAAAAGGGACACCCATGGGCCTGGTTCAAGGGCCGCCTCGCCCTGGTCCCCCTCCTTCCCTCCATCCTTCGGGCCCGCAAGGAGTTGGCCCGGCTCTCCCGGGCTCGGAAGCATCCTCTCCGCGATCGCCCCCTCCTGCGAGCGGATCCCTTTACCTTTCTTCCCAGCCTCCAAACCTCCGCCCTGGCCAGGGGCCTGCAGAAAACCCTGTCCCAGCTCTGCGCCCTCTGGTGGCGTCTGGTCTCCCCTCTGCTGCCCTGAACGGACCCCCAAGGGACCCCGAAGGGAACCCGAAGGGACCCCGAAGGGAACCCGCAGGGACCCCGAAGGGACCCCGAAGGGAACCCGAAGGGAACCCGAAGGGAACCTGCAGGGAACCCGAAGGGATCTCCCCCCATCCCTTCCTTAGAGCCCGTCTGGAAAAGAAGGGGGCTCCCTAGAGCATCTCGAAGGCGCCTTCCGGGAGGAGGTAGAGGATGAGCATGCGCCCGCCCGAGACCGTGGGGACATGGCTGGAGTCCTCTCCGTAGACCACCCAGCCCTCTTCCTTGCCATCGAAGCGGGGTTCCCCCTCGAGGGCCAGGCAGAGGTCGATCTCGCCCTTGGGATGCCGATGCTTGGGGCCAGGACCGTCCATCTCGACGACGTCGATCGAAAACCCGCTTCGGTCCCTGGCCAGGCGGCCGAAGCGGATGCCCCCGACCTCCTTGGGAAGGAGCTTGCCGCTCTCCCTGGCTTTCAGCAGGGTCTCCTCCAAGGCCGAAACCAGGGGGCCGTCCAGGGGAAAGACCTCGGTGAGACGCTCCCGGGCCGCCGCAGGATCCTTGAGGTCCAAGGTCCCAGCGACTTCCAGGATGGGGTCCAGGGCTTCGAAGATCTCTTCCGGATCGAGAGGTTCCGTTTTGTGATCGCTCATCCCCCAAGCGTATCCCAAAGCCCGCTCTAATGAAAAGCCCGCCCCAATGAAAGGGCGAGCCAGCACGGCAGGTCAGCCGACTATGGTGCCTCTACCCTCCAAGTTCATCGCCGCTTGCCCTCAGGCCGGCCCCATCCCTGGGGCCCGGGTTCTCCCTTTCCCGACGAAGCTCGGAATCCTTGAAGGGCTTTGGCCGACTTCGCCGAAGGCGCCTGAGGCCAAAGCCCTTCAAGGATTCCGAGCCGAGCGGAGCAAGAGCGGGATTCCTTCGGGAGCCCCAGTGCAGGGCCCGGGCCGAGCTACAAAAGCAGGCCCAGGCCGAGCCGCCAATGCCCGGCCTGGGCCGGGAACAAGGGCCCCCCTGAGGGTTAAACGATCCCCTGCCCCTTCATCGCGTCGGCGACCTTGCGGAACCCCGCGATGTTGGCTCCGGCCATCAGATCCCCCGGTCGGTCGAACTCGTTGGCCGTCTCGGCGGCGACCCGGTGGATGTTGACCATGATGTTGCGCAGCCTCCCATCGACCTCCTCTCTGGTCCAGGCGAGGCGCTGGCTGTTCTGGCTCATTTCCAGGGCGGAAGTCGCCACTCCCCCCGCGTTGGCCGCCTTGGCGGGGCCGTAGAGGATCTTGTTCTGGTAGTAGATCCGGATTGCGTCCAGGGTGGAGGGCATGTTGGCCCCCTCGCAGATTCCCTTGCAGCCGCCCATGATGAGTTGCTCGGCGTCCTTGGCCTCGATCTCGTTCTGGGTCGCACAGGGGAAGGCAAAGTCGGCGGGAACGCCCCAGGGCTTTTGTCCCGCGTGGAAAGTCGCCTTGGTGAAGACCTTGGTGTATTCGGAGATCCGACCGTGCCTCTCGTTCTTCAATTCCTTGACGAAGGCCAGCTTCTCTTCGTCGATCCCATCCTGGTCGTGGATGAAACCCGAGGAGTCCGAGAGAGTCAGACACTTGCCCCCAAGCTGGGTGATTTTTTCGACGGCGTACTGGGCCACGTTCCCCGACCCGCTGACGAGCACCTTCTTCCCCGAGAGAGAATCGTTGTGGGCGTGCAGCATTTCCTCGGCGAAGTAGGCGCAACCGTAACCGGTCGCTTCGGGCCGGATCAAGCTCCCCCCGAAGTTGAGGTCCTTGCCCGTGAGGACGCCCGGTTCATAGGAATTGCGAAGGCGTTTGAACTGCCCGAAGAGGTAGCCGATCTCCCGCTTTCCCACTCCGATGTCGCCCGCGGGTACGTCGGTGTTCTGCCCGATGTGATGCTCCAGTTCGATCATGAAGGACTGGCAGAAGCGCATGACCTCCATGTCACTCTTTCCCTTGGGATCGAAGTCGCTTCCACCCTTGCCTCCACCGATGGGAAGCCCTGTCAGGCTGTTCTTGAAGATCTGTTCGAAACCCAGGAACTTGATGATCGAGAGGTTGACCGAGGGATGAAAGCGGAGTCCCCCCTTGAAGGGGCCGATGGCCGAGTTGAACTGCACGCGGTAGCCGCGGTTGACCCGGACCTGGTTGTCGTCTGTGACCCAAGGCACGCGAAAGAGGATGGCCCGTTCGGGTTCCACGATCCGGGGAAGGATGTCGAGGTAATCCTCCTCCCGCTCCAGGAGGAGCTTGAGGGATTGCAGGATCTCGTACACGGCCTGGTGGAACTCGGGTTGGCCTGGGTCCCTTTTGAGAACGGATTGATAGACCTTGTCGATTGCTTCTTCAGTGTTCATTGCACCACCAAGGGGAAAAAGTAAGGGCCCGAGCTTGGCCATTGGTCTCGCCCGGACAGAATCAAGAATTCAGTTCTTCGGAAGATCCGAGGGGGGCTCATGATTTTTCCGTCCCGAATCTCTGCAAAAGGCTGAGCTGGGCGCTGAAAGGCTCTTCACCCTCCGCAGGATTCCTCCGCTCGTAATGTCCGTCCGGCCCCAGTTCCCAGGCCCAGAGGTTGTCCTTGAGATAGGCCTCGATGGCTTCTTCCTGGACGCGTTTTTTGAGCCCGGGGTCGAGGACGGGGAAACAAGTCTCTACCCGTCGGTAGAGGTTGCGTTCCATCCAATCCGCACTGGAAAGGAAAACCCTTGGGTCTCCTCCGTTCTCGAAGACAAAGGCCCGTGTGTGCTCGAGAAAGCGCCCGAGGATGGAACGGACCCGGATGTTCTCGGAGATTCCGGGGATCCCCGGTTTGAGCCGGCAGATTCCCCGGACAATGAGATCCACGGGGACTCCAGCCCGAGAAGCCTTGTAGAGGGCCTTGATGATCTTGGGGTCGGTGAGGGAATTCATCTTGGCTTGGATCCCCGAGGGACGTCCCGCCTTCTTGTTTTGGATCTCGGTTTGGATCCAGCCCAGAAGCCCTTTTTGCAGGTCGAAGGGGGCGGGGACCACGCGATCCATCTTTTGGGGGGTCCCCAACCCCGTAAGGAGGAGGAAGATCTTGCGCACATCCTCGCAGAGGGCGGGGTCGGAGGACATGAGCCCGAAATCGGTGTAGAGCCGTGCCGTTCGCTGGTGGTAGTTGCCCGTTCCCAGATGGACATAGTTGCGCAGGCCGTCGGGGTCCTTGCGGAGGACGAGGGTCATCTTGGCGTGGGTTTTGTACCCGACCACTCCATAGGCGACATAGGCTCCCGCGTCCTGGAGGCGGGTCGCAAGGTCGATGTTGGCGCGTTCATCGAAACGCGCCATCAGCTCGATCACGACCGTGACCTCCTTGCCGGCCAAAGCGGCCTTTTCCAGGGCGTCGATCAGGGCGGAGTCGGAGCCTGTGCGGTAGAGGGTCATCTTGATCGCCAGGACCTTGGGGTCTTCGGCGGCCCTCTTGAGGAACTCGACGACGGGGGCGAAGGACTGGAAGGGATGGTGGAAGAGCAGGTCCTTGCTGCGCAGCAGTTCGAAGATGTCATGGGGCCCGTGCAGTTCGGCGGGAATCTCTGGGGTGAAGGCGCGAAACTTGAGATCCGGACGGGCAACCCGGTCCGGGACCGACATCAGGCGGTGCAGGTTGACGGGACCTTCGACTTTGTAGACATCTTCCTTTTCGAGACCGAATTGGTGCTGCAGATAGGTCGTGATCTCCTCGGGACAGTTGTCCGCCACTTCGAGCCGCACCGCGTCTCCAAAGTTACGGGAGCGCAGCTCCCCCTCGAGGGCATGGAGCAGGTCGTCCACCTCCTCCTCGTCGACGAAGAGGTCGGAGTTGCGGGTGAGGCGAAACTGGTAGCAGCCCTTGACGTTCATCCCCCGAAACAGGTCGGCGACATGGGCGTGGATGATCGAGGACAAAAAGACGAATTCATAGGGTCCTCCAGCCACTTCGCTTGGGAGGGGGATGATGCGGGGAAGGGCCCGGGGCGCCTGGACCACGGCGATGCCATGGTCCCGCCCAAAGGCGTCCCTTCCCTCGAGGGGGACGATGAAGTTGAGGCTCTTGTTCTGGACGCGGGGAAAAGGGTGGGCGGGATCGAGCCCAAGGGGGGAGAGGAGGGGGAGAATCTCGTCATGAAAGAGTTGGTCGACCCATTCCTTTTGGGCCTTGTTCCACTCCTTGCGTCGAAGGAACCGAACCCCTTCGTCGGCGAGCGCGGGGAGGATGTCCTGGTTGAGACAGTGGTACTGGGAGTCCACCAGGTGGTGGGCCTTTTGGTGGATGCGTTCGAGGGTCTGGCTGGGGCTGAGGTTGTCCGGCCCTGTGTGAACGCTGTGGTGCAGTTCCTTCTGCTTGAGCCCGGCGACCCGGATCTCGAAGAATTCATCCAGGACGGCGCTCGTGATGCAGAGGTATCGGAGCCGCTCGAGGAGTGGGACCCCCGGGTCCTTCGCGAGGGCGAGGACCCGGTGCACAAACTCGAGTTGGCTGAGTTCGCGGTTCAGGAAAAAAGAAGGTTCATCGAGGGAAGGTTCAAGCTCCCCCGCGCCCCTGCCGCCTTCATCCATAGGAAACGTCCAAAGCCCCCGATCGCCGCTTGGGTCGACCCAGGGGCCTATGCTAAGGATGGAGGAGCTTACATTGCCTTGGAGGGTTCTTCGATCTCCCAGCCTCGCTCCTTTTCACGCGCTTGGATTTCCTCGAGGGTGAGGGCCCCGTCAAGGGGATCTTTTTTGTCGGAGATCTGCTCCCCCTGCTCCCAAAGCTCAGCGTTCTTTTCGAGCCAGTCGGCATACTCCTCGGGGAGTTCCTCTTCGGGCCAGATCGCGTTGATCGGGCATTCGGGAACGCAGAGTTCGCAGTCGATGCACTCATCCGGATTGATGACCAACATGGCCGGATCGGTGGTCTCGTAGAAACATTCAACCGGGCAAACAGTGGCGCAGTCGGTATAGCGGCAATCGACGCAGCGTTCGGTGACAACGTGGGTCATGTGGTTTCTCCTAAGTTTCTATAAATCCCAGACCCCGAAAAATAGCGCCCAAAAGAGGGAAAAACAGGAGGAAAAAAAGGGGAGAGACAAAATGCCGACTCTTGCTCTTTCCTTCCAGAGCCCCATGGAGGTGGAAGGCTACTTCCCAGGTTTCCCCCCCGGTTTGCTGGGGATGGGGATCCTGTAGTGGTTTCGCATTTGGCCCAGGAGACCGTCCAGATCTTTGCCATAGATCTTTTTCAGGGCCCGGTCCTCGCGCTGGCCGATGGGCTCGTCCCCCTGGCCGAGGTAGCGGATCAGGGTGCGGATCCCCGCGACGCCCTTTTTCTTGATGAGGAAGTCCACCAGGACCAGGCTCTGCGCATAAAGGACCTTGACCATGTTCTCGTCCTGGATCTGGATGAAGGAGCTGCGGAGCTGTTTGGGACCGAAGATCCCGGTCTGTTGGAGGATGGCAAGGTTGGGGCCGAGGGGGCGGCCCTCGTTGACTTGGGCCAGTCCCTCGTGCATCCATGGGCTGGCGTCCTCGACAAAGCTGTCCAGGAAGGCGTGGGTCAACTCGTGTTTGAGAACCTGGGACGTTTCCCGCTTGTTCCTGGTCCAGCCGTCGATGGGAACCCGGATTTTCCCGTCGTAGTAGGCGACGGTCCAGCTCGCGGGGTGTTTGAGCATGGCGAACTCGTTCGTATCGTAGGCCATGACCACCATGGTCTTGCGTGGGTCGCGGCCGAAGAACTGGACCAGTTCGCCATGAGCCTGCTCGAGGTAGTTCAGGATCTGCTTGGCCCGCCTGTCTCCGGCCCCGTTCGTCTCCCTGTAGTGGAAGGCGAAGTGGCTGCTGTATTTCTGGCTGAAGAATTTCTCGATCCCCCGGTCGGTGCCGGTCTTCTCCAGGTAGCGCTTGGGGCGCGGATCCTTGGGATTGACCTGCCTTGCTCTTCCCAGGTAGAGGGCCGCCTTGTCATAGGAGCGCCGATCGTAGTAGAGCTTGCCCAGGGCGTAGAGGGCGTCGAACTCGTTGGGGTTGACGCGGAGGGCGCTTTTCCAGGCCGATTCCGCCTGGCGGAGATCGCCCATGCTTCGGGCAACCTCGGCGAGTCCGAGCCAGGTCCGGTTGTCTTTGCCGCCCCAGAGAGTCGCTTGACGGAATTGGTCCAGGGCCCGCCGGGGTCGGCCTTGGCTGTGGAGCCGGAGGCCGAGCTGCAGGCAGGCTTCGGTCATCCCTTCGCGGAAGTCCTTGCGCTGGGGGGCGAGCCGCAACCCCTCGGCGAGAAGGACCTTGGCCAGAGCGTAGTTTTGCTCCTTTAATGCCCGGTGGGCCTTGGCCTCCAGTCGCTCCAACCGGCTGCTCTGGGCCCTTGGCTGGCTCGAAACGAGGCAGGTCCCCGCCATCAGGAGTTCCAGCAGAAACACCGAAGAAATTCCCCAAATCTTCCCCTTTCCCATGCCCCTTGTTTCGGCAGGCCGGGACCGGGACTTGGGGAGTGGTCTCAGCCTCCTCCAACTCCCCCTCCCTAGGAGGATTGGGGATCCTTGGGTTGGAGGCCCGGGCAGAAACGGAGGACTGCCTGGAGCACCTGGGGGTTCTCCATCACATCCTCCCGGTGGGGGAAGCTCCGGCAGTGCGCGGGCCGCAGTGGGTAGATCGCGCATGTGGCGAGGCCGCCCTCCGAGCCCAAAAAGGGGCAGGCGCCTCCCGGCGCTTCCTTGGCCAGGAACTCTCCTTCGGGCCCGGGGACGAGGTAGAGCGAGAGGAGTCCCTCCAGCTCCAGGCCCAGGAAGGCGGCCAGCTCCTCCAGGGCCTCGGCCGGAAAACGGACCCGCCCGCCGGGCCGCGCGCAGCAGTTGCCGCTTCTCCTGCAGGCGAAGCTGTATGCCTCCAGGCCCATCTCAGCGCCGGCGCCTCCTGCGCCGCCTCCGCAGTTCGGTGGGTCGTTTCGTTTCCCCTCCCGACCTGGTCCTGCGGTCGTTTCCCCGTGGCCGGGGCGGTTCGAAAGGGCCTGCCTTTTCTTCCAGGTCCCGGACCAGGGCCTCAGGGTCCGGGTAACGGATCTCCCGGTCCTTGGCCATCATCTTCTCGATGAAGTAGTGGAGGGTGGGGGAGAGGTCCAGGTCCCGGATCTTGGACGAGTCGAGGGGCTGCTGGATCTGGCGCAGGAGCAGCTCCTGTTCGTCCTCGCCGGCGAAGGGCGGCTCCCCGACCGCCAGGTGGTAGAGCGTGGCCCCCAGGGCGTAAATGTCGGCCCGCCCGTCGAGGTCGCCCCGCCCCTCGGCCTGCTCCGGGGCGATGTAGGCGAGGGTGCCCACGGTGGTTTCACTGTCCCCCAGGCTCCCTTCCTGCACGGCGAAACCCAGGTCCAGGAGGGCGGTTCCCCCTTCCCGGAGCAGGTGGATGTTGCTGGGTTTGATGTCCCGGTGGATCATGCCCTCTCGGCGCAGGGCGCAGAGGGTTCGGGCGACCGAGTGGACGATGGCCAGGGCTTCCTCCTCGGGCAACCTGCCGCGTTCCCGCAGCTCTTCCAGCAGGTCGCGACCCTCGAGAAGATCCAGCACCACGAAGTAGGTCCCCTGGTCCTTTGCGAGCCGGTGGGCGCGCACGAGGCCCTGGCAATGCAGGGTGCAGAGGGCCTTGCCCTCTTCCAGGAAGCGGGCCAGCTTTTCCGGATCGCGGGCCTGCTCCTCGCGCAGGATCTTGAGGGCGTATTTCTTGCCATCACGAAGGTCCCGGGCTTCGAAGATCCGGGCCTGCCTCCCCTCGCCGAGCAAGGGGCCAAGCTCGTAGCGGCGCAGCCGGGGGTGCTCGCCGACCCCGCTCTCGAGCAGGCGCTGGGCCTCGTTTCGCTCCATCAGCCCATGACGGGCGAGGAGGTCGGGAAGGGCCTCGGGGCCCGCCTCACCCTCCCTCCGGTTCCCCAGCGCCTCCCGCAGCTCCGCCTCGGGGACGAAACCTCCATGCACGAGGCGGGCCAGGAACCTTGCTTCTTCTTTGTTCATCGGTGGATTCGCTCTCGATTCATGCTACAAGATGAGCGCGTGGATTCCTTGTTCGGGACCCTGGGAAAGAGGCCATGAAGATTCGAGTGAACGGAAAGGAGCGGGAGGTCGCCGAAGCTTGCAGCCTCCTGGACCTCCTGGAGCAGCTCGGCGTGGAGCCGGGGAGGGGGGTCGCCGTGGAGCGCAACAAGGAGATCGTCCCGAGGGAGCGCTACCAGGTGGTGGTCCTCGAGGATGGAGATGAATTGGAGATCGTGACCCTGGTGGGGGGAGGATGAGAAGATCATGAACTACCGCGACCCGAAAAACCCCGTGGACCGGCCCTTCCGGATCGGGGAGCATTCCTTCCAGTCCCGTCTCCTGGTGGGGACGGGGAAGTACGCCAGTTATGAACTGATGCGCGACGCCCTGGCCGCCTCGGGAACCGAGTGCGTGACCGTGGCTGTGCGCCGCCTCGACCTGGACGCCCCCAAGGGCAAGGGGCTTCTCGACTACCTGGACAAGGACCGCTACACCCTCCTGCCCAACACGGCCGGCTGCTTTACGGCCGAGGACGCGGTGCGGGCCGCGCGCATGGGGCGGGAGCTGGGCTTCTCCAACCTCGTCAAGCTCGAGGTGCTGGGAGACAAGAAGACCCTTCTCCCCGACGTGGTCGGGACCCTCGAGGCCGCCGAGATCCTGGTCAGCGAAGGCTTCACCGTGCTCGCCTACACCTCCGACGACCCCATCTTCGCCATGCGCCTCCAGGACCTGGGGGTGGCCGCGGTCATGCCGGCCGGTTCGCCGATCGGCTCGGGCCAAGGCCTGCTCAATCCCCTCAACCTCTCCTTCATCCTCGAGAGCATCGAGGTCCCGGTGCTGATCGACGCGGGGGTGGGGACCGCCTCCCATGTCTCCCAGGCGATGGAGCTTGGGGCCGACGGGGTGCTCCTCAACACGGGCATCGCCGGGGCCAAGGACCCCGTGCGCATGGCGCGGGCCATGAAGCTCGCCTGCGAAGCCGGCCGCGACGCCTATCTTTCCGGCAGGATCCCGCGCAAGCCCTACGCCACCGCCTCCTCCCCGATGGAAGGGCTGCCCGGCGAATGAGCGAGCGGGAAGAGATCCCCCCAGAAAATTCCGAGGTCCCCCCAGCCCTTCCTCCCCGGCTGCCCGGGAGTTTCAAGGAGAGGATCCAGGGGGCCGAAGTCCTGCAGGCCTTTTTTCTCTTCTTCCTGCTGTCTGCGGCCATCAGCCTGCTCGTGAAACAACTGGTCCCCACCGGCGATCCAGGGCTCGTCCCCTGGGAACTCGGAGTCGCCCAGCTGCCCCTGCACCTGGTGATCGTGGCCAGCATCCTCTTGCTGCGTCGATGGATGGGGGGCCCCGAGGGGCTCTCCGCCCTCGGCTGGACCTGGAACCCGAATCCCCTGATCGGGTTCGCGCGGGGCCTCCTCTGGTACATCCCCATGGGCTTCAGTTGGTGGACCCTGGCCATTCTCTACATGGTCGGGCTCAAGGCCCTCGGCATGGAGCCCCCCAAGCAGGAGGTCCTCAACTTCTTCCTGCGCCCCGGGGTGCCGCTCTATGGCCAGCTCCTGCTCTGGATCGTAACCTGCGCAACTGCTCCCCTGGCCGAGGAACTGCTGTTTCGAGGCAGTCTCTTCTCCTGGCTGAGGTACAGGTTCTCCTTCTGGCCCGCCGCCCTTCTCACCGCCCTCGCCTTCGCCCTGCCTCACGGCGGCTGGAAGTTCATCGTTCCCCTCGGTTACCTCGCGATCATGCTCGCCTGGCTCCGGGAGAGGAGCGGAAGCATCTGGCCCGCGGTCGGCCTGCACGCGGCCCACAACTTCGTCACTTTGGTCCTGGTCGTGCTGTTCCACCCCGGGTAGTCGGCGTATGCGCTCTCTGAAGATCATCTACCCCTCCCCCTCCCAAAGCCTCAAAACCCTGGATAAAACACAAATCCGACAGCAAAAAACTCTCCTTCCGCCTTTCCTTGATACAAAGCGGAACATCACTTCACGCTTCCTGCCTGAAGGAATGGGGTGGTTTTCAAGGAGTACTTACTAGCCGCCTTTCGGAGTTTCTCGCCTGGTTTCGGCTCGGCTTTCCTGATGGGGTTCTCTCGTTCTCCGCCCGGCTCGGAATCCTCCAAGAGCTTTGGCCTCAGGCGCTTTCGGCGAAGTCGGCCAAAGCCCTTGGAGGATCCCGGATGGGGCCCAAACCTTCTTCGGGCTTCCCCTACCCTAGACCACCCATTCCTTCGCCCCCGCCCTCCTTGGAGGGTGCCGCCAATTCGGGTTTTTTCCTGATCCTCCCCACCCATCCTCGCCGAAGTTCATTCTGCCCATACCACCCAGGGCTCATGCTTTCTCTTTTTGCCTCCTTCGATTCCCATGGGGATTTTTTCTTTCTGGAAGATCGAAAGGGCCGATTCCAAGCAAAGCGAAATGGGAGGATCTGTGGTAGAGACCAAGAGC
>DROQ01000121.1 GCA_011321845.1 Planctomycetota bacterium
AGCGCCTCCTCTCCCCAATCAACTGCCACCGCAAATCCACTTCCGCCCGAAGCAGCTTGCAAATCCCCTCCCCTCCCTCGAACTTCCCCTTCCCCCCACTCCCCCGCCGAATCCCAAGCGCCTCCACCACCACCGGAAAACTCCGCTCCAGCTCCTCCACCGGTGTGTTCCGCGTGTTCGTCATGTGCGTCTGCACTCCCGAGCCTCCCGGCCCCTCCGACGAAGCCCCCGCTCCACCTCCCAGCGTTTCGTAATACACAAAGGCCCGTCCCGTTTCCGGGTGCACCCCCCCAAAACTCAGGTTGTTCATCGTCCCCTGGGACTGAGCCGGCACGTCCGCCCCCGCCTCCCCAAGGGCGGCGAAACAGAGATCCACCAGGCGCTGCGAGGTCTCCACATTCCCCCCCGCGACCGCCGCCGGAAACAGGGGGTCGAGGATGCTGCCCTTTTTCGTGGAGATCCGAAGCAGGGCCTCCAAACCGCCGTTCTGGGGAATCCCCTCCCCCAACAAGCAGCGCAGGCAATAGAGAACAGCCGCCCGGACCACCGCGGGGTTGGCGTTGAGGCAGCCCGGACCCTGGGGCGCACTTTCCCTGAAATCGAAATGCAACCCCCCCTCCTCCAAAACTTCGAGGCGAAGACGAAGAGGAATGTCCTCCTCCGACACTCCGTCTCCTTCGAGGACATCAGAGACTTCGAAGGAACCCCTCTTGAGAAGGCCCATAAGCCGCGCCCGCGCCAACCGTTCGGCGTAGTCCCGCAGCGCCGTCCGAGCCTGGCGGAGCGTCTCGCTTCCATACCTCCGGCAAAGGGACGCCAGGTTTCTCGCTCCATGATGGTTGGCCGCGAGCTGCGCCCGCAGATCCCCCTCCCGCTGCTCCGGAGTTCGCGTGTTCGCCTTGAGGAGGGACAACAGGCCTCTCTCCAACCTCCCCTCCTTCTCCAGCAGAACAGGGGGAATCACCAGACCCTCGGCGATCAGATCGCGTTGGATCCCCATCGATCCCGGGCTCGCCCCTCCGATGTCGGCGTGGTGCGCGCGGTTGACGACAAACCAGAGCCCCGCCCCTTCCATCGCCACCGCCGTGATCAGTGTCAAATCCGGGAGATGCGTCCCCCCCTGGAAGGGATCGTTGAGGAGGATGGAACTCCCCGCCTCGAGTTCGGGGAAGGCTCTTCGCGCCGCCCGCACCGAAAGTCCCGCGGACCCCAAATGCACAGGGATGTGCGCGGCCTGCGCAATCTGCTCAGCCCTCTCATCGAAGAGGGCGCAGGAAAAATCCATCCTCTCCCGGATGTTGACCGAGGGTGCCGCAGCACGCAACACCTCCCCCATCTCCTCGGTAAGGGTCGTGAACAGCTCGTCGAAGACAGCCAAACGGATGGGATCGAAACCCTTGTTTCCCATCCCCAACTCCCACTCAGCTCTTCTTGCGGAGGGCCGCCAGAACTCGCCGATAGCGAGCCGCAACGTCCCGGAAACCTGGATAGAGGGCAACACATTCCCGGAGCAGGGGAAGGGCCTTCGCCAGCTTTCCTTCCTTCTCCAGGCTCAGGGCTTTTTGGTAGAGGTCCCTGGCTCGCTGGATGCGATCCCGGAGTTGGGTAGCCTTGTCCTTCCAAAGCCCTTCGGGCTCCATCTTCTCGAGAGTCTCGAAAACGGAGAGCATCTCCTCGAGCTTGCCCTCCCGCCGGAGATCCTCCGCCTCCCTTGCCAGCTCGCTCGCCCGTTTCACACGAAGATCCACAAGGATTTCATTGAGAGGGAGAAGGTCTCTCTTGCAAAAGGTCTTGGCCTGTTGCACCAACTCCTCGGCTTTGTCGAATTGTTTCTTCTCGATGAGGATGCTTGCCTCATCCAAAAGCTGGTTGCCCTTGGCCTCGTCCGCATAGGCCAGGGCTTCCTGACGCGCCTTGGAGGCCCAGGGGAGTCCAGCCTCCTCCGCAAGCTCGGCAGCCTTGACCATGGCTGTTGCCGCTGCGGCCCACCTCTTTTCGAGGGCGAGATCCTCCGCGTGTTTCCTTGCTCCCTCGGCAAGGGCGATGTCCGCCCTTTCGATCAACAGCTTGGCTTCCCGGAGGGAAGGGTCCTGCTCGAGGGCGATGGCCGCGTGGTATCGGGCCGAATCAAAATCCTCCCGCTCCATGGCTCGCAAGGCGAGACGGTAATGATCCTTGGCCTTCTCCCTTCTCTTGGCGAAAATCTCCGAAACGGCTCGAAGCCCCTGGAGCGCTTCGGGGTCCGCTCCCTTGACGGAGAGTGCACGCTGGTAAGAGGCCAAAGCTTTTTCCAGCTTGCCTCTCTGCAAAAAGTCGGTCCCTTCTGCCACCTTGACCTTGGCCAATTTTTCACGGGCCTTGGCGAGCCAGACCTGGGTCGGCCGGTAGGAAGGATCCAGGGTCTGGGCCCGGGCAAGCAGGGGGAGGGCCTCTTCGGGTCGATCCTGGAACAGGAGGTCCTGGGCCCTGGAGATGAGGGCACGAACGCGCAGGGGCTTTTCCAGAGAGAGGAGAGCCTCGCTACGGGGGTTTTGGGCAAGCCCTTTCCGTAGTTCCTGGTAGGCCAGGTCGAAACGCCCCAAGCGAAGCTCCTGGTCCGTCTTCGCCAAAGCCGCGGGACGGTTGGTGCCGGCACATGCGGCGACGAACAGGAAAAGAATGAGACCGGCTTTGGCATCCATACGAAGGGTCCTTGGCAAACAAAAAGAAAAGGATCCGATTGAGGCAATGGATCCTACATGAGTCGGAAGACGGGGAACAGGACGGAGAAGGACCCATCTTCTTCCCGGTTCCGGGCGGACAGGGAGAATGGGAGTTCGAGAATCCACGGAACTCGGGCCGCCTCTTGGGTCGATCTCCGGAAAGGAGGGGGATATGCTCCTTCGATGGTCCAGAAGAGCAACCGCAAATTCCACGACCGGATCGCCGGCCAATACGACAAAATTTACGATTCCCCCTACTGGCGGTTTTAC
>DROQ01000122.1 GCA_011321845.1 Planctomycetota bacterium
ACTCAAAATCCCCCACTTCACCGGACTCAAATCCGAAAGCCTCGCCATCCACCCCGGCATCGCAATCAGCGGCACCATCCCCCCCCCCAACATCATCAAAACCAGCAGAATCGCCCAGCTCGCCCCCGACACCGCTTGCTCCGTCCTCCCCAAGGAAGCCACAAGCATCATGATCCCCGAAAACCCGAAAGCCGTTACCAAAACCCCAACCCCCAACTTCAAAGGCTCCTGGATCCTCAACCCGAACACAAAGTGCCCGAACAGCAGCAACAACAGACAAACCACCGTCGCTGCAAGAAAACAAGCCAGGGCCTTCCCCATCAAGATGCTCCCCCTCCCGATCGGAGCGACCTCCAGACGTAAAAAGGTCCCCCGCACCCGCTCCTTGACCATCGAAAGGGCGAAGGCGCTCACGCAGGCGACGATCCCCCAGAGGATGGAGGAGGGAAAGGTGATCTCGAAAGAGGAACTGGGCCTGGCCCCCTTTCGGGCCACCCCCTTGAAATGGAATGCGGGCCCCATGAGGCCCTTCGGCTGCCGAGCCTTCTCTTTTCTGGAAGCACCCGCCCCCTCCTTCTTCTCTTCCTGGGCGGCCACGAATTGTTCAATGGAGCCGAGCATCTCCGTCAAACGCTTCTTGAGGTCAGGATCCAGGCTTTTGTCCTCCTTCACCAGCTCCAGGGACCGGTTCACTTCGGCCCGCATTTTTTTCCTGTCCGTGAAGGTCTCCTGGACGCCTGCAAACCAGGCCTCCGCCAGCAGCCCCTGGAGGAAGCCCTTCTCCGCCTTGCGCGAAGGATCGATTCCCACCAGGATCTCCGGCCTTTGCCCCGAAGGCGCGAACATCGAAACCTTCCCCAAGCCCTTGGGAAGCAGGCAGTAGGCCACGAGTTTGCCCCGCCGGACCAGGGCCTCGGCCTCCGCCAGGGAATGTTCCTCGAGCGCGAGACTGGGGCTCCGCCCCAGGCGCTCGAGGAAGGCTTGGGAGGCCTCGCTCCGGTCCTGGTCGATGACCGAGATCTTCATGACTCCCTGGCTCCCACCCCCCCCGAAGATGGCCCCAAAGAACAGGGCGTAGATCAAGGGGAAGACGAGAACGAAGAAGAGGCCGCCCCGGTCCCGGGCCAGGATGCGGAGGTCCTTGCATGCGATGTTGAGGATGGCGTTCATGCGTCTCGCAGCTTCCTCCCGGTCAGATTGAGAAAGACCTGCTCGAGGTTCGGGCGATCCCACTCGAAACTCTCCAGGTCCGGTTGTCGGGCGAGCAAGGGGGGAACCTCTTTTGCGGGATCCTCCACGAAAAAGACGCTCTCTTCTCCATTCTTCCCGCGCAGCCGCAGAGCTGGTTTGCCGCCGTGCGCTCTCTTGAGTTCTTCCACCGTCCCCTCGGCCAGGATCTTCCCCTCGTCCATGATGGCGACCTGATCGCAGAGCCGCTCGGCCTCCTCCATGTAGTGGGTCGTGTAGAGAATGGTGAGTCCTTTCGACTTGAGCGCTTCCACATTGTCGAAGATGTGGTTGCGGGATTGAGGATCCACTCCCACGGTCGGCTCATCGAGAACGAGGAGCTTGGGACCGTGGACCAGCGCGCAGGCCAGATTGAGGCGGCGCTTCATCCCACCAGAAAAAGAGCCCGCGGGGTCCTTGGCCCGCTCCCTCAGGCCGACCAGGTCCAAGACCGCGTCGCAGCGGCTCCGGAGCGCCTTTCCACGCAGTCCATAGAACCTCCCGAGAAAGGCAAGATTCTCCAAGGCACTCAACTCGTCATAGAGCGCGAGTGCTTGCGGAGCCAGCCCGGTGAGGCGCTTGGCCTCAACCTGCCTGGGATCCAGGCGCCCCTCCAGGAGCACCCTGCCCGCCGCAGGAGCGAGGGTCCCCGTCAACATGCGGATGCTCGTGGTCTTCCCCGCCCCATTGGGTCCGAGGAGCCCAAAGCAGGTGCCCGGCACCACCTTCAGGCTCAAACCATCCACAGCCCTTCGGGCGCCGAAGTCAAAGACCAGCCCTTCGGCGGAGATCATGGGGACGGAGGCCTCGGTCCTGGGGGAGGTTATGATCGCACCTTGGGAAAGAGGACGTTGTTCTCGAGGTGGATGTGTTCATGCAGACCTCGTTCGAGCTTCTCCAAACCCTGGAGAAGCGCCCTCCAGGTGTTGCAAGCCTGGGGGGGAACCACGAAACCATCGCTGAGCTTGCGGATTTCCTCGAGGCTGGCTCCAGCCTCCTCGTGCTCCTGGCTGAGGGAGTCGAGCAAGGCCGCAGCCTTTTCGGGGTTCCCTGCCACAATCGCGGGGAAGAGCAGTTCCTCCTCCTTATCGAAGTGCTCCAGCAACTCATCGCGTAGGGCCAGGAAGGTGTCCCGAAGGGCGAGGAGCCTGGGATCCTTTTCCTCATGGACCCGAGCCACCTTGACTGCCCATTCCGCGCACTGGTCCAACCTTTCCCTCTGGGGAACATGGTACCCTTCGAGGAGGTGGGAGACGATTTCGGCCGTGCTGGCCTCCTCCCAGGCTCGAAAATCCCCTCCGGTCTCCCGGCCCGCCTCCTCGATCTCTTTCAGGACCTTGTCGGGATCCAGTCCTTTCTCTTCGCAAACCCGGGAAAAGGGGACTCCTCCCCCACAGCAGAACTCAATCCCATAGCGATAGAAAACCTCGATGGCACCGGGCCTTCGGGCGGCGATCTCGCCAACACTCTGCTCTTGGATCTTCATCTTCTCCTCCGTGATCGGAACCCCCCTATTCTTCCTCTTGGAGGGCGTTTGGGTAGGAAGAAAAGGGGACAAATCGCCCCAATTTCGCCCCTTGCCAACCCCCCCCTTCGTCTGGAAAGGTAGAAGGAGAATTTGGCCCTTTTGGAATCTTCCCCGGAGAAAAACATGCGTACCGCCCCCTTTTTCCAAAGTCCCACCCCTTTCCTGTTCTCCTTCGCTCTCCTCGCCTCTCCGCTCCTGGCTCAGTCCACGACCCTTCCCAAGGGCTTCGACAAGCTCCCAGGGGGGAGCAGCTTCTGGGCAGGCTGGGACATCAAAGCCGGTTCCACCATTTACAATCCCTCCCGCGCCGTCTACCTCTTCGACTCCGCGATTTTCCCATGGACAGGGACCAAGATCGTTCGGGAACTGCAGGTGCGGAGGACCTCCCTCGCCCTGAGCGGAGGAATCACCGCCCATAGCAAAAAACTCAGGATTTTCATGTCGGTGGACGGAAACCGTCCGCAGCGACCCGATTCGGGCAGCTTCGACGGCAACCACGGGAAATCCAAGGCCCTCGTCCTCGGGACGAGCACAAGCCCCAAGACCATCAACTTCCTCAAGACCGCCCAACCCCCCGCAGGCAAGACCGCGGCCTTCGACGTGCGGATGATCCTGGACCGTCCCTTCATCATTCCCAGCGGGACCAAATCCCTGACCCTCGAGATCCGCAGCTACAGCAGCAGCGTCAGCACGGGTCGCTGGAGGCCCGACTCCAAGTTCTACGCAAGCGCCAACGGCGGCTCGAGTACCACGATCAACCCGACCAAAGGTTGCCTCACCCCCGCCATCTCCCCCATCCACCTCTCCGCTTTTCCGGGCACGACCTTCACCCATCGCTGGCAGACGAGGCGACCCGGCCAGGCCTTTGTTGGAATCGTGGGCAACAAGCTCCCTACAGGAGTCAAGCTTCCGGGAACCAACTGTGAACTCTGGGCCAACCCCCTCCTCTTTGCGGTCGGGATCTCGGGAACCGACACCCTCGCGACCTTGGACATGGCGTATGGCAAGGTGCCGGACCTCAACAGCCTGGTCGGCCTTCGGCTGACCCACCAGTTGGCCTGGCCCAATCCCAAGGTCAACGCCCTCGGACTCGGCCTCTCCGTGGCGCGGGAGACCACCTTCGGTTCGGGTTACGCGGCAACCGTCCCTGCATGTGTCGTTTACTCCTACGGAGTCTCCACGAGTTTCTTCAACAACAAGCTCGTCAACCCGGACCTCGAGAAAGACCCCCGCTTCTTCTCGGGGAGGGCCTTGATCCTCAACGTCAAGTAAGGGAGGAGCGCTTATTTCCCCTCCCCGGTCCTGGGGGGAGGGGGCCCGAGGCGCAAAAGGGTTTCCCGGATTCGGGCCTTCCATGGCCTGGAGGCTTTTTGCAACTTCCCTTGGAGAACGGGGCGGAGAGAGGCCGCCTGCTCCCCGAGGATGCGGACCAGGGAAAGAGCGCGGGCCAGGGCTTCCCCCTCCTCCAGCTTGGGCAGGCCATAGGCGAGCATCTTCACGCTTGGTTGGGGGGCCAGGCTCAACAGGACCAGGGCCCTGGCCTGGACCAGGGGGTCCTTTCCCAGGTAGTCCAGGAAGAGCTTCTGCAGGCCGGCTCCGGGATCGACCTGGATCCCCCGGACCCAGGACAGGACTCTCTCTCTCTGGGACTGGGGAAGGGGGAGGATGCTTTGGACCATGGGTTTCAATGCCTGAAAACCGATCCGACGAAGGGCCTCGGAAGCGGGAAGGGCCTGGTCCCTTCGGTCACTCGCAAGGAATTTCATCAGGCTGGGGACCGCGTCGGCCCCCAGGGCCTCGAAGAGAGGGACCAGGGCCCAGCGGGCTCCAGGGCCTCCCTTCAGGTAGGCCTGTTCCAGGGGGGCGGGATCCTCGCGAAGACGAGGAACCAGAGCAGCCAGGAGCCTTGGGGAACGATTTTTTTTCCAGCGCTCCAGCAGGAAGGAGAGAGGCTTCCCCTCATAGGAAGCCGCGGGTTGGGGGCCGGACGAGGCTTCGAACCTCTTCCCCAAGACTTGTTCCCTGGATCTCGCGGGAGGAATCCAGGAGGACTCCCGGACCCGCAGTCTTCCGAGAGAAATCCATCCCTCCCCCCCACTCCTCCCACTCGGGAGAAGGCTCCTCCCTCGCGCCCGTTCCACAAGGCGCAACTCCAGCTCCAGCTCTCCCTTCTTCACCAGAAAGTTGGGAAAGAACATCGGCACGGGAATGAGAACGCAATCCCCTTTGCGCCAGGTCGAGGGGGGAAGACGGTTGGGATCCAGAAGGGAGAGGGGCGCCCGAACCTCTCCCTTTTGGCGCAGGCGCAGCTCCAGGCTCGTGGAGGGGGGAAGAGGTTTCAGGACCCGGAACCCCAGACGAAGCGTTCCGTAGCCGAAGAAGGGGACATCCTCCGGAAACTCCACCCCCTCCAGGACCAGGGAGTCGCCGATGCGTAGCCTCGGTTCCTTGGCGAGTTTGGGGAGAGAAGACCGACGGATCCTCGCGATCTCCTCGGCCTTCCCCTCGGCGAAGAATCGCTCGATCTCCCTTCGGCAGGCCATGGACCTCGCCCACCGCTCTTCCACCTCCCTGCGGTTCAAAGTGGAAAAGAGGTCCCTTCGTTCCAAGGGATCCCGGGCGAGATCATACAGCTCCAGGCGCTGGAAGGAGGAGTCCAGCAGGTAACGCCGCGACCCTTGGAACAGACCCGTTTTTTGGGGGTTCAACCAGGCGAAGAGAAACAGCTCCCGGTCCCGGGGGACAGGCTCGAGCAGGTTGCAGCCTCGCAAGGGGGATGAGGGAAGCTGGGGCATTTCTGCTCCCAGGAGGGAGGCGAGGGTGGGAACCAGGTCCAGCACCGAACGGAGCCCCCGGATCCTGCGAGGCGGTCCCAAAAGCCGTTCCGGCCCAAAGATCAACAGAGGAATCCGGACCCCGTTCTCATCCAGGCCATGCCCATGCCCGAAAAAACCATTCTCCTTGAAGGACTCCCCATGGTCCCCGACGAGGATGACGATCGTGTTTTTCAAAAAGCCCTCCTCCTCCATCCTCCCGAGGAGTTCTTGCAACACGGAGTCCAGGTAGGCCACGGCGTTGAGATACTCCTGGAATGGACCAGGGAGGGGATGATCCTTGGGGATGGGATACGTCCTTCTCTTCCAACTGGCCGGTGGATGGTAGGGATGATGGGTGCTCAGGTTCAGAGTGGAGAGGAACCAGGGCTTGTCCCGGTGCTTGCGCAGCCAGGAGAGGATGGGCTCCACCAGGCTTCGGTCTTCGTAGCCATAGTAGTTCCGGAGGAGATTGAGCTCTTCGGAGCCGCGCTTTCGGTCCATGGCCTCGCCCTTGCGCTTGCCGAAACGAAGGACAGAGGGGAAGGCCTTGGCGAGCCGAGGCCCGGTGAAATGCTCTTGGAATCCCAGGTCCTTCATCATCAGGAGCTGCCTCTCGTGAAACTCGAGGGCGGCATAGAAGAAGACCGTCTGGTACCCCAAACGAACCAGCTCCCGGGGAAGGCCGGAACCCGTGGGAAGCTGCCCCGCTTCCACGTGCTCGCGGGTCAACCTTGGAGGATGACCGCTGAAGGCGGTGAACAGTTCCTTGGCCGTTCCGTTCGTCAGAGCGTAGGCTTCCTCGGCAACGAGGGAGCGCTCGGCCCATTTGGCGAGGAAGGGAGTCGTTGGGAGACCGGGGTTGTAGACACTGGTCGCGTTTGCCCGGACGCTCTCCATGAAAAAGAGGAAGATGTTCGGACGCGGCCCGCCTGGTTTTGCCTCCTGGAAGGAACGCCAATACCCCCGGGGCGAGGGGAGGAGGGCCGGCCCTCTTTCGGCGCTTCCTTCAAGCTCTTGGGCCTTGCTCCCGGGAAAGAAGCGGTGAAGGAGAGAGGCCGCAAGTTCGGGGCGCCGTGGTCTCCCGAGAAGGAGGCCGAGCCTGGCCCCCCCACCCAAAAAAATCATGCCGAAGCAGAGGACGAGAGGGGTCTTTGGGTTTCGGAGGGGCCTTGCGCCCAGGAAGAAGAACAGGAGGAACAGAATCAGGGCACCGAGCCCTTGCACCCATCCTGTCTCGGCGAGGACGGCGGGGAGGACCTCCTTGGGAGCGCGCAGGACGAAGAGGATCTCCCCCGGGTCCAGGGGGCTGCCCGTTTTGTGCAGGCTAAGCCCAGCGAGGAGCAAAAGCAGGGCGAGGCCCCCCATCCAGATCCCCGAGAGGAGGTGGAGAAGGCGCCGGGGGGAGCCCTTGAAGAAGACGAGGGGAAGCAGAAGAACACCCACCGGCAAAAGTTCGATCAAGGTGGATGTGAAATCCTCAAAAATCGATGCGTCCCTTCCACTCCCCAGGATGAGGAGGGTCTTTCCCAGGACCAGGAAAAGTGCGAAGAGAAAGAAGCTCAAAACACATCTCCATGAAGCAGGGCTTGGATCGGCTCCCAAAGGTCCACCGCATCGAGGCCGGCTGGAGAGAAACGCAACCTGGCCCGGTTCGCCCAGGCGATCACCCGCTCCAGCTCTGCGAGCCGCGGCTCGTGCACATGGATGGGGATCTTCCGCAGGCGCGGATCGTCCCGATCAAGGAAGGAGGGAGAGCCGGCCAGCAGCTCGCTGAACAAGCGGTCGGGGCAGGAGAAAAAGATCCGACGCAGGGTCTCCTCCTCCTCCCATTCCTGGAGACGCGCCAAACTCTCCCTGGTCAGCCTCTGAAAGTTCTGCAACCTGAGCCTCGATCCGTAACGGGACTTCCCCTTGGTTTTGAGATGACTGGGCTGGGCTTTGCCTCGGCCCCGAACGACATAGCGCTGATAACACTTGTGTGCCTCCAGGATACTCCCACGGCAGAGCCCGAGGGCGGCCGACCCAGCGCGAAACAGAAAAAAAGCGTCTCTGCCCGCAAAGACGCCCTCCCCTTCGGCGAAGGAATCCATGCGGAAGGGTAATTCCAGCTCGAGGAGCACCCGACCCTCGGCGTCGAAATAGCGCCTCTTCCGCCCTCGCTCCTGGCCACCGAGGGGAAGAGCCGGCCCCCCCTCCTGTTCCAGGAAGAACAGAAGATCCTCGAGCCGCGAGAGCGGAGTCTCCCGCACTTCGGCCCATTCGATTTCTTTCCATGGCTCCAAGTCTTCCCTCAAGAGGCGGCTTCTCCCTTGGCCGGATCATAGGACTCTGGGAGGATGGTCCCATGAGCGAGCCCTTCGACCAGCGCTATTTTGAACGATTCTATCTCGACCCCGAGACGCGGGTGGCCGATCCCGAGGATTATTACAGGTTGGGGCGATTCCTCCTCGCCTATCTCGACTTCCTCTCCATCGAAATCGAAGAGGTTCTCGATCTCGGCTGCGGGATCGGGCATTGGAAGACAGTGCTCCGGACCCTCGATGAAGGGATCCGATACCGTGGGGTGGAGGTCTCGGAATTCCTCTGCGAGGAGTTTGGTTGGGAGAGGGGAGAGCTGCCTGGTTATCGGCCCGAGAAGCCTTGTGATCTGGTGATTTGCCAAGGGGTGCTGCAATACCTGGGGGATGAGGAGGCGGCAGAGTCGATCAGAGGGTTCCCGGAAATGACGGAGGCTGGGCTCTACCTGGAGGTCTTGACCGAGGAGGATTGGAGGGAGAACTGCGATCAGGAGCGGACGGATGGGAAGGTTTTTTTGAGGAGGGG
>DROQ01000123.1 GCA_011321845.1 Planctomycetota bacterium
CCCGATCTCGTATCCATTGATCTGCCTGGCGATCTTGGCACGAGGGAGGAGGCCTTCTTTGTCGTCGATGTAACCGGCTTCCTCGAGGAGGTTGAGTTTGCGGAGGATCTTGGTGGTCTCGCGGACCTTGATGGCCGCGCGTTTTTTCCGGCCCGCTCCCTTGCTGAGCATGAAGTAGTGGAAGGACTTTTCGTAGGCTCCGACCAGCGAGCGGCCCAGACTGTCGAAGAGGTTCATCAGCGAGGAGTAGGAGAGATCGAAGTGGGAGCCGACGGGCTCGGGGTCGCCCTCCAGGATGCGTCGGAGGGGGGCGTCCTTGAGGTCCTCGTTGTCGAGGACGCTGTACACGAGCCCGACCCTGTCCATTCCCTGGCGCCCCGCCCGGCCCGCCATCTGCAAGTAGTCGCGTGTGCGCATGTAATCGAAGTCCACGCCGTCGAACTTGCGCAGGCTGTTGAAGACGACCACCTTGGCGGGCATGTTGATGCCCAGGGCAAAAGTTTCGGTGGTGAAGAGGAGCTTGAGGATCCCCGAGGTGAAGAGCCGCTCGACCACCTCCTTGTGGATGGGGAGCATTCCCGCGTGGTGGAAGCCGATGCCCTGGAGGGCCCTCTCCTCGATATAACGCAGCTCGGGGTCGGCCTCGGGGTCGAGTTGGAACAGCTCGCAGATCTCGGCAAAGAGCTTGGCGATCTTCTTGCGCTCATGGGGCTTGAGAAGTTTTCGGGACGAATTGCGTTCGGCCTTGATCTCGCATTCGCGCCTCGAAAAGCAGAAATAGAGGATGGGCATGTTCCCTTCCTTGGTCAGCTTGTCGAGGAGATGCCGGGAGGCAAGGTGGTGGGAGAAGTGGGTGGTGCGGTTGCGCTGCCTGCTCCGCCCCCCCCTCTGGTGCCCGGACCTTCTGTGGGAGGGGAGAGGCTTCAAGTCCTTGAGGAGGGAGGCCACTTTGCGTTTGGTTTGTTCCCAGCGGCTCAGGGGAAACTCGCCGACTGCTTCGTGGTAGAGCAGGTTCTTGAGGGGAACGGGGCGGTGGTCTTCGCGGATGATTTCGATGGGTTGCTTGCGGACGCTGCCGATCCACTTCCCGAAGAGGTCGAGGTTGGCGATGGTCGCAGAGAGACAGACCAATTTGATCTCCTCCGGGGCGAAGATCATGGACTCCTCCCAGACGGTCCCCCGGTCCCGGTCATCGAGGTAGTGGACTTCGTCGAAGATCAGATAGTCCACGTGGTCGAAGCGTTCGGGAGCCTCGAAGACCGTGTTTCGGAAGATCTCGGTGGTCATGATCAGGAGGGGGGCGTTCGGGTTGATCGTGACGTCCCCCGTCATCAGCCCAACCTCCACTTCGGGGTCATCCCGGAAATCCCGGAATTTCTGGTTGCTGAGCGCCTTGATGGGGGCAGTGTAGATGGCCCTTTTTCCCCGTTTCAGGGCCCGGTGGATGGCGTATTCCGCGATCAGGGTCTTGCCCGCTCCGGTGGGAGCGGATACGAGGACAGAATGCTCTTTTTCCAGGGCTTTGGCGGCCTGGACTTGGAAATGATTGAGGGTGAAGCCTTTGAATTGCATGTTCTCTCGCGTGAAGAAGCGGATGGAGATGGAGACCCTGGAGGATCCTAGGGACCCCGGCGGGTTTTTCGAGGGACCTTTGGGATCGGGGAACCTTTTGGGTAGACTCCAGGCTTATTCGCCTTTCTATTCAACCATTCATTCCGAGGGGAAATCATGGAAAAGACCATCCCGAGCCAGAGCCAATACACCCGCCGTCATCTCTCCCAGATGAAAGTCCTCGCCCGCCTTTTGGAGCATGAAATGGAGCTTGCCAAGGGTGGTGACCTCACTCTGGACCGCGACCTCGCGGACAGCCTGTTGGACGTGCTCGAGATCTACATCGAGGACGTCGAGGCGGGATACAGCGCCAAGCAGACCGGAGGCAAGGGCGATCGCAAGGTCCTCAACCCCGGCGAGAAGCCCCAAGTCACACGCCTCTAAGCGGCCGAGTAAGCGCGCCGGGTGGCCGGGAGTCCAGTGGAACAGCCGAAGGAAGGCCCTCGATTTTCCCCCTTTCTTCTGCCTGTTCTCGCCATCTTGATCGGAGCTTTTTTTCTCGGAAAAAGGCTCCTCCAAGCTCCTCCCGTTGGGGCTGCCTACCGCTTCGATCCGAGGCGAATCGCCCTCGAGGGCCTGCGTCCCCAGTGGCTCCAGCCCTCCATGGCAAAGGCCTTTTTTCGGTCCTATCTCCAGGCCAGCGGAGAGTCCTTCCCCCTGCTGGACACGCCTGCCTACGAGGCCTGGCTGGGGCGCCTTCGAGGACTGCCTTGGGTTGCCGCTGTCTCGGCGCGGAGGTTGGTCCCCAACCGTGTGCGCCTCCAACTCGGGTTCAAGAGACCCAGGGGGCTGGTCTTTTTCGGGAAACAGGGGTGGGCCTTTGTCTCCCAGGAGGGAGATCTGCTTCCTGGGGACCAGGCCCTTCTGATCCACGGGATTCGGGCACATCGCCCGGAAAGTCCCA
This sequence comes from Planctomycetota bacterium, assembly GCA_011321845.1. GTDB lineage: Bacteria > Planctomycetota > UBA1135 > UBA1135 > HyVt-539. The sequence continues at coordinate 2,516 of DROQ01000123.1, forward strand.
ATCCATCCGCATATAGTCCTCCTCTCCCAGGCCAGATCTGGGATCCTCCTGTCCGGCGAGGCGCTCTCCCCGTGTTCTATCCCCTGGGCGTGCAGGCCCAGGCGCCGAGGAACACTCCCCCCGATCCAGGATGGTCTCGTTCCCTCCGTGAGATGGCCCTACTGGCCACGGAACTCCAAACGCAATTCCTTCCCCGAGCGCGCCAAATTGCCTCGGCCTTCCAGGTCCCTGGTGGCCTTCCCCCTCTCTTGGGGATCTCCGGCGGGGCGCCGCCCCCTGTCGAAGGCGAGGGAGCCTTCGAGACCTCCGATTACTACCTCCTCATGCGCTCTCGTTCCGGCCGTGTCGTTTGGCTCGCCTACGGCCACGCTCCCGGCAGTCCCCTGGCCATGATTCCCTGGGAGGAGAAGGCCCTTGTCCTCGGAAAAATCCTCCGCGACCACCCCGGCCTCCATGGCCTCCTCCAAGGCGACCTCCGTTTCCGGCGGTACTGGAAAAAACATCTGCGGGTCCCCTCGGCATCCATTCGTTGACAGAGATACGAAGACCCAAGATACGAAGACCCAAGATACGAAGACCGAGGATCCGAAGACCTGGGATCCGAAGACCTGGGAGACGAAGACCGGGGATCCTTAGACCGGGAGCCTGAGAACGGGACTCCAAGACCGGGAGGTCTTGGCCGAATTCCTGCGGGCAGCTCTTGACCCCGGTTTTCCCTTGGCTAATATGCTTCGCTACTTTGTGGAACGGAGAACCGAATGTCCAAGACCACCCTGGCAAAAGCTGATGCTGATTTCGACTGGTATGTCGTCGATGCCTCCAAAGTCCGACTTGGGAGGATGGCGGTCGCGATCGCCGAGACCCTGATGGGAAAACGCAAGGCGAACTACACTCCCCACCTCCTGTCCGGGGACGGAGTGATCGTTATAAACGCTGGCAAGGTCCAGACTTCGGGAAAAAAGGACGAAGGGCGGATCTATACCTTCTATTCCGGGTATGTCAGTGGGCTGAAAAAAGTCCCCCTGGGTGTCCTCAGGGAGGAAAACCCCCGCAAACTGGTCAAGCTCGCCGTCCGGAGAATGCTCCCCAAGAATCGTATCGCACGCGATATGCTGCGGCGCCTCAAGGTTTACGAAGGGCCGGAGCATCCCCACGCGGCGCAAAACCCCAAGGAATTGGTCGTCAAGCTTCCTCGTTGGAAGCCTGAATGAGGAATTTTGAAGTTCAATTGGTATGGATAAGGATGGGGTTTCGGAACCCTGAGCACAGTGGTACTGGTAACCGTGGTGCTGGTAACAGCGATACTGGTAACGGTGACCTTGGTAACAAGATTGGAGCACCCCGACATGGATCGGGTGCCATGGATCGTGTGCCATGGGACCAGTGGCATGGGTGCGGGGCGTTTGACTCTGTGCTTTGGCTCAGGGAACAGAAACCAGGAATGAAGCAGGAGCTTCCATGGCGCAAGTGAATCAACCTTATGTTTGGGGAACCGGCCGGCGCAAGACGTCGGTGGCCCGGGTCCGGATCAAGGCTGGAACGGGGAACTTCATCATCAACGGCAAGCCGATGAAGGATTATCTGCCGGTTCTGAACATGCAGATCTCCGCCATGTCCCCTCTGACCGCGACGGAGACCAAGGAGCGCTATGACATCTGGGTCAATGTCAAGGGGGGAGGTAAGACAGGCCAGGCGGATTCGGTCAAGCTCGGGCTTGCCCGGGCCTTGCTCAAGGACAATCCCGGCCTGGAGGCCGCGCTCCGAAGCGCCGGCTGTCTGACTCGTGACAGTCGGATGGTGGAGCGCAAGAAATACGGCTTGCACAAAGCACGCAAAGCGACGCAGTACTCCAAGCGTTGATCCTGGATCCCGCTCCCAGGCAGGGGCGTTGGGTCTCTGGGGAGCTGAGAGGGGGAGGAGGCTTCCCCCTTTTCCTGCGGCGGGACGAGGGGTCCCGCCGTTGCGTGTACAGGCGGTCGGCTCTGCCGGCGCAGTCTTCTACACTTGGCTCGAATTCAGGGAAAGGCTGGGTTAGAATCCCGCTTCAGGAGGGCATATGGCAGGCCATTCACATTCCGCGAACATCCGCTTTCGAAAAGACCGCGTGGACAGCGCCCGTGGAAAACTCTTTTCGAAGCTCGCAAAGGAGATTATCTCCGCCGCCCGTGAAGGGGGTGGGGACCCCGCCGCCAACCTCAGGCTCAGGGTGGCGATCGATCGAGCGCGGGCCGCTTCTGTCCCCCGCGACAACATCGAGCGGGCGGTCAAGAGGGGCACGGGGGAGCTGCAGGGGGAGGTGCTCGAGGACCTCCTCTATGAGGGATACGGACCCGAAGGAGTGGCCATCCTGGTGGAAGCCATGACCGACAACCGCAACCGGACGGCTCCCGAGGTCCGCAAGGTCTTCGAGAAGCGAGGCGGGAACATGGGGGCGACTGGGGCGGTGGCCTGGATGTTCGAGCGGAAATCGTTGTTCATTCTGAACCGTGAGTGCTGTCCCGACGAGGATGCGATGCTCGAGATTGTCCTGGAGGTGGGGGGAGAGGACCTCGTGACCGAGGCGGAGTCGTACGAGGTTCTGGGCGAAGCCTCGGAATTCGCCAACATTCTCCAGGGTTTGGAAGCCAAACAGCTCAAATGTGAGGAAGCCAAGTTGGCTTGGATCCCCAAGAACACGGTGGAGATCACCGATAAGGAGAAGGCCTTCCAGGTGCTCAAGCTGATCGACGCTCTCGAGGATCTCGATGACGTGACGGCGGTCTCCGCCAACTATGAGATCCCGGACGAGATCCTGGAGGAGCACATGGGGGCTAGGGGTTAAGTTGGCTTCTTCGGGCCTGGGGAGACACGGGGAATCTGAGGAGGGGAGCCGGGAAGGAGGTTTCGCGAGGTTTGGGCGCATATGGCTCGCCCTCGGCCCCAGCGCCGGCCCCCTCGAGCAGGAGCTGCTCGCCTCGGGATTGAGTGCTCGGGAGCTTCCCCTCGAGAAGGCTTCTGAAATTTGCCAGGAGGGGGATCTTATCCTCCTCTCCCCCGACTGGGAGGAGGGAAATGCCTTTCTTCTCGCCAGCCGCCTCAAGAGCCGTTTCTTCGGCGAAGTCTTCTGCGTTCTGGTCTGCCCCCAGAAGGACTATCCTTTTGTGGAGCAGATCGCCCGTTTCTGCATGGTGGATTTCTCCCTGGGCATCGAGGAGGGGGAGGTGGAGGTTCTGCCCCGTCTGGCCAAGATGCTGAGCAAAATCCGGGGAGCCTTGGGGCGCAAGGGGACCGAAGAGCTGCTGGCGGAGATGGAGAGCCGGATGGAAGGGGATTTCTGGACTCTTGCGGAGCGGGTCAAGGAGGGGCTCTCCTCCGAAAAGGAGATGAGCTTCCTCGAAAAGGTGGCTGATCCCGACACGGGGCTGTTTTCCGGGCCTTACATGGCTTTCAAGCTCGAAGAAGAATTCAAGAGGACTCTGCGCTTTCGCTCTCCGCTCTCGGTGGTTCTCTTGGATTTGCCTGGGGTACGGGACATGGGCGAGGAGCGTGGTCCGCTCCTGGGTCGGGTGGCGGGGATTTTCCTCAACGAGTGCCGGGACATCGATGTCGTCGGAAGATACGACAGCGACTCCTTTCTCTTCTTGCTCCCCCAAACGGGGGCTTCGGGGGCCAAGATCCTTGTTTCACGGATCCTCGAGACCTTTGATAAGGAGCTGGGACCGGACCACGGCCTCAACCCCGCCATCGCCATTGTCGCAGTTCCGCGAACGGGAGTCTCGAAAAAGGACGAGCTGCTCGATCTGGCGCGCCTCACGCTCATGAGAGCCTGGAGCGGAACCGGCGAGGGAAGGGTCCAGATCGGGTAAAGTCGGGGAAAAGGATCCGCGCGTTTCATGGGGTGTGGGACTCCGGTTTCGATGACGGTCGGTCCCGGATCCACCGGATAGGCCCAGGTGGTTCGGGAAGGCGGAAAACGGTTTCCCTGGAAATATTTGGACTCCAAGGCGGCAAGGGGATCCTTGAGACACTTCTATGTTCGGTTTCACGATCCACATCCTGCGTGCTCGACGCGCACTGAAAGCGGGGAGGTATGGGACGGCCCTCTCCCTCCTCCAGGATCCCCTAGTCAGCCGGGATCGGAGGGCCAAGGCTCTCCGGGAAAAAGCCTTGGGACTCTGGTTGGATCGAGCCAGGAAGCGGCGGGACGAGGGTTTGGTGGACCTCGCGATCCAGGACGCCGAAGCCCTCCACAAGATCGAGCCGGAACTTCCGAGGCTTCAGGAGTTCCTGGCCAACCTTCGACTCCAAAAGGAACAGGAGCGGGAGCGGGGACAGAGGAGGGAGCGGGTGATCGCCGCTTTCCAGAAATGTTGTTCCCTGGGTCGTCTCAACGAAGCAGGAGAAAAGCTCGGGGACTTGAACGTACTGCTCGACCCCAAGGAGGAGGAGGCTCTTCTCCAACGAGTGGAGGAACAAAGGGCCAAGGCCCGTGAGGCCCTGGGGAGGGCCAAGAAGAGCCTGAAATCAGGCCGGGCGCTCGAAGCCAAGGAGGCCTGGGAGATTGCTCGCAAGCTCTGGAACGACGATGCAGGCTTTGAGGAGGAATTGCAAAAGGTCGGGGGGGCCTGGGCTAGGGAACTCTGGGTGGAGGTGAGGCAGTTCCTCCAAAAGGGGAAATACCAGGAAGCGGCATGGGCTTTTTCACGAATCTGCGTGGAGGATCCTGCCGCCTCAAGGTTGGAGGAGGCCAAAAACCTGGAGTTGCAGATCGCCAATGGTCTGTCCTCCGAGGCGGGGTCCCTGGCGAAGCAAGGGGAGTTCGAAAAAGCCCTGGCCCTCCTTCGGAAGACTCCCGAGCCCGTCGCGCACTTCCCTTCGGTGCGTCGATTGCGGGAGACGCTGCTGCGGGTGGATGGGCTGGTCTCGGGGATGGCGGAGGACCCAAGGATCCGGGTCCGGGAACTGGAGAGGATCGCGCGAGAAACAGGTTGGAACCGCTTGCCCATTGCCGAGGCAAGAGAGGATGTGCAGGAATTGGAGAAGGGCCTGGGGCAGGTTCGAGCAGCCCTCGGGGAGGGCCGACTCCAGGAGGCCAAGGAGATTCTCCAGAGTCTGAGCGAGAGTTGGCCCCATTGCCGGGATGTGCAGACCCACCTTGCGAGTTTCCGCTATGACGAGCAACAACGTTTGGAGACTCTCAAAGCGGCCCGGAAGGACCTTCGCGAAGGCCGCCTCGTCTCGGCGGAACGGAAACTTCTCACTCTGGTCCCCGGCGGTGAGGGGGCCAAGGAGGCCCGGGGCCTTCTCCGGGACCTGGAGCGGATCAAGGCCAAGGTTTCCCGGGAATTGCTGGTTCTCCAGGCCCGCTTTGAAAATGGGGAGTCCCCCGCAGCTCTCGAGGAAGGCCTGGCTGCGATCAAAAAACTACAGAACGACTCCGATGGGGTGGAGGATCTGGAGGCAAGGATTCTGGCAGCCAAGCATCTCCAAAAACGGATCCGTGAACTCGAGGCCGCGCTCGAACAGAGGGACTGGGAACTTCTTCTGGGGCGGTTCCGGGATTGGATGGCGGATCGGGGCGAAGGCGGACTCTTTCAGGAGGACCGGACCCAGCTGCGGGAGCTGGGGCAGAAGATCCACCAGAACCTCCGTCGGGACCTCGAGGCGGGGCATGTGGAGGCCCAACTCTACTTTTTGGAGGGTTTAGCGCCTTTCGCGGGGGTCCTTGGGGTCGAGCTGGAGAATCTGAGAGCCGAGGCGCAAAGACGCAAAGAGGCGGCGGACCGTCTGGCCCGGCAGGGGCTTGCTTCTCTGGACGAAAAGAACGAGGCCGAGGCGCTCCAGTCTTTGGAGAACGCGCGAAACGAGGCCCTGGACTCACCCCAAGTGCTTCGGCTGGCCCACAGGCTCGAGAGCCTGCAGAGGGACCGGGCGCGGGTGGGAGAGGCCCTTCAGCTGGCTCGCTCGGATCCCGAAGGGGCCAGGGCGCACCTGGATGGCCTGGGGCCGACCCCCGCTCCCTTGCGGACCATGGTTTTCGACGCAAAAAACGAGCTGGAGCGGCTCGGAGGATTGGAGGGAGGCTGCCTCCTCCAGGTCGAGGAGGGGGGGGAGTACCTCCTCCTGACGGACGACCGGCTTGTTGTGGGGCATGCCAAGGCTTCTGTCCCGCCGCAGATCCCCATCCTGGCTCGCATTCGCTCGAGGCACGCCTGCTTCGAGCGGAAGCTCAGTTTTCACGGAGGAGTGCAGGACCGCGTCCTCCCTGTCGAAGGAGCCTCTCTCAAGCTCAACGGCAAAGCGGTGAACGGCCCCACTCCTTTGAGTCATGGAGACGAGGTCCTCCTTGGGGGCGTTCTGCCCATCCATTACCTGCGGCCCAACCCCCGTTCGGTTTCCGCCCTGCTCAAGTTGGGCAAAGGATTCGAAGCGAGGGGGGCCGGGAGAGTGCTCTGGCTGCGTCAGGGGGGGAAGGAGGGCCGGGTGTTCCTGGGACGGGGCGAGGGGGTGCACATCCGCGTCCCCTGCCTGGAGCCCGAAGTCTTCCTCTTCGCTCCTGGGCCGGGGCAGCTCAGGATTTTTTCCGCTGGCGGGGGAGAAGTGGACGGGAAACCCTTCCGATCGGAGGCGGAGCTTGCCCCAGGGGTCCGTGTGCGCTGCGGCCAGATCGCTTTTCGCGTCCTGCCCCTCTGAGGCCTGCCCCTCTGGGGAGTCCTTCCCTGCGGAATTGCTCCGAATCCTTTGGAATAATCCCCCTTGGGCTCCGTAGCGAAGCCCATGCCTTGGAATCGTCTTCTCTCCCTCTTCTTCCCCTTGGCTCTCCTCCTCCTGGGAGGGGCAGCCCTTGCTCATGGCTTGGGGGAAAGGAGGCTGGAGCCCGAGGTCGTCACTCTCAAGGGGAGCGTGGAGGTGGACCGTCTCGAGGCCATTCGGACCTTGGAGCATGCGCTCGATACCTTTGTCCGGGAGCGCTACCAGGAGATCTGGGGTCGGGCCTCCGGAATCCTGGTTCCCAAGGCTCTGCTGAGCCGGGAACTTGAGAGGAGAATCGAGCGCCGCTGGAAACGCCTCCCATTCCTGACCGACCGGAAGATCCAAGTCTTCGAAACGACTGCGGGCAAGGCCTTCCGAGGCGAATACCGTGTGATTCTGGGGGGAGATGAAGAACGACAATTCCTGCGCTGGACGAAAGGGGCGGCCTCTCAAATCGGGGAGCGGACCCGAACCCGCCTTCTAATCGCGTCCTTGCTCTCCCTGCTCCTCCTCTTTTTGACAGGGCGTTTGGATTTGATGACGCGGGGCTACCTGACCAAGCGGCTCTATTTCTTGAGTTTCCTGCTCTCGGGCTTCCTCTTTTGGGGCTACGGCTTCCAGGGAATGGGAGGGCTCGTATGATAGTGCCCAAGAACATGGAACCCCTCGACCATCCCCCCAAGAACGAATTGGAGTCCCTCGGCGAGAGCAACTGGGAACGGTTCTATCGGGAATTCCGCAAACCCGGCTACATCCCCGGGTATGAGATCCAACAAAAGTTAGGTGGGGGCGTCTTCGGCGTAGTCTTCAAAGCCAAGAAGGAGTCCATCGGCAAGGCCTATGCCATCAAGTTCTTGCGGGTCGAGGATCCCTCCGTTCGCAAGCAGGTGCTCAACGAGTTGGAGACTGTGTCCCTCTTCGCCCAGGTGGACCATCCCAACCTGGTCACAATCGAAGACAAGGGAATGGTGGACGGCATCCCCTACATCATCATGGGCTTCGCCGGGGATGAAACGCTCAAGAGCAGGCTCGAGGAGGGGCGGCTCAGCCAGGTGCAGGCGCAGCGTTTCATGAAACAGGTTTTCCATGGGGTCAAGGCACTGCACGATCATGGACTCGCCCATTTCGATCTGAAACCCGCCAATCTCTTCGTTCACGGCGATATCGTCCGAGTTGGAGACTATGGCCTGAGCAAGCTCATTCGCGAATCCTGTTCCGGTCTCTCCTTCGGAAGAGGCACCCCCTACTACATGGCCCCCGAGATGCTTCGTCGTAAGGGGGACCAACGCTCCGACATCTACAGCCTCGGTGTGATTTTCTACGAGTGCCTGACAGGCACTGTCCCCTTCGAGGGCGAGAATGAGTGGGAAGTATTGAAAGCCCACGAAGAACGGTCCGTGGTCTTCCCCTCCGAAGTGCCTGAGGGGCTCAAACCCATTCTTCGTCGAATGCTCGCCAAGGACCCCCAAGCCCGTGTGCAGGATCTCGGTGAGGTCCTCGATTTCCTGGAGGGTCACCCGGATTGGGTGGTGGGAGAACCCAAGCAAGTCTCTCAAAGCGCCTCCCCGCTACCCCCCGTTCCCACACCTCCCCCTCTTCCCTCCATCGCTTCGGGTTTCTCGACACTCCGGAGGAGAAGAGGAAGGAGAGGGCGCGAATCGAAATGGAGGGCTCACCAGGCCCTTGGCGTAGCTTTGTTCGTTGCGATTCTGGTCCTGAGGGGCTGGAGGAGCAAAACGATCCTTTCCCTGGGCCTCTTGGTCGCGATGGCTCTCTTCCTGTTCTTCTTGATCACCGGAAGGACATCTCCCCGGACCCAGGAGTGGAGGAACCGGTCCCGATTCCACCGCCGAGGCGCTCCCCGGCCTTCCCGGGGAGGAGGCAGCGCTATTCTCCTCTTGACCCTCGGCCTGTTCCTTTTTCTGGGCTTTTTCTTGTTCCTCTTTCTCGGAGTGAGTTCCCCTCCCAGTTCCTCCATTCATGTCCAACGGGTGCTGATTCCCGACCAAGCCAAGTCCCCTGAGAGATTGGTGCAGCCTGTCCTCGTCCCGGCGGTCCCGATTCCTGATTTCCCGGATGGGGAACCAACGGAAGAGAGAGTCAAAATAGAGGCCGGCAAATGAGTCCCGAATCCAAACCCCTCCCCCCCGAAAACGCCGGCCCCGAGCCCCAGTCCGCGGATTGGGAGGGCTTCTACCGGAATTACAAAAAGCCCGGCTTCATTGCGGGATATGAGATCCTTCAAAAGCTCGGAGGGGGCGTTTTCGGGATCGTCTTCAAGGCCAAAAAGCAATCCATCAACAAGGCTTATGCCATCAAGTTCCTCAAGGTGGATGACCCCGGAATCCAAAAACAGGTTCTTTCCGAGTTGGAGACTGTGGGGCTCTTTGCCCAGGTGGACCATCCCAACCTGGTCTCTATCGAGGACAAGGGCCTCGTGGGGGGGATCCCCTACATCATCATGGGATATGCAGGGGATGAAACGCTCAAATCCCGGCTTCAAGAAGGCCCCATGTCGGAGGTCGAGGTCATTGCCCTGTTCAGCCAAATCTGCAAGGGAGTCAAGGCCCTTCACGACCACTCCCTTGTGCACTTCGACCTCAAACCCGCCAATATCTTCCTCAAGGGGGATGTAGCCCGAGTTGGGGATTATGGGCTCTCCAAGCTTGTGAGTGAGACCCGGGTCTCTCTCTCTTTTGGGCGCGGGACCCCTTACTACATGGCACCCGAGATGCTCAAGCGGAAGGGGGACTTTCGTTCCGATATCTACAGCTTGGGGATCATCCTCTATGAGTGCCTCTGCGGAGAGCCTCCTTTCAAAGGAGAAAATGAGTGGGAAGTCCTGAAAGGGCACGAGACGGGAGAACTCCATTTTCCAAACAGCCTGGATCCCCATTGGAAGAGCCTTTTGGGGCGGATGCTCGCCAAGGAGCCTGAGGACCGTCCCCAGGATTTGGGGGAGGTTCTCTCCTGTCTGCCCTGCGGAAACAGCCCGCTTCTCGGTTCGGGTCCTGTGGCTTCCCCGGGCCCTGCAGCGCCACCTCTTCCGCCTTCACCTCCTCCTCTTGCGGGCCAGCAGCTCGCGACCCAAGACCGTCCGAGGAGGACCGGAACCGTCCTCGGGATCCTCTTCCGCTCCTTCCTGCTGAGCATCGTCCTCCCCTTCCGAATCGTGGGCTTTACATTGGCCGCTTTCGTGAAACACTTCTCCCGGCTCATTCGGGGGACCTTTTCGGCTTTGGGTGTCGTGGCTGTCATCGGTTTCTGGATCCTTGTGGTCTTGTTGCTAATGCAAGTCTTCCTGGTAGGCTTCTCCATCTTCTAGCCCCTTTTCTTTGCCCAACGAACAAGCGGAATGAGCGAATTCTCAATAGCCAAGCTCCAGGCTCTCGATGAGGGTGAGTGGGCCCGCCTCCAGGAGGAGTACTTCCCTCGGATCTATTTTTACGTAAAGAAAAGTATCAAGGAGCACCAGACGGCTGAGGATGTGGTGCAGGACACCTTTTTGGGGGCGGTCCGGGGGATCTCCAATTTCAAAGAGGAATACACCCTCGACCAGTTTCTTTTCGGGATCGCTCGAAACCGGATCATTGATTTTTTCCGAAAAAAGAAGCCCATCCCCATTTCTTCCCAAGGGGATGATGGCAAGAACCGGAGCTATCTCGGTTTGGAACGCTTCGCTTCCGAGCGCCGTTCCCCCGACGAGAGTGCGGTGGCCTTTGAGATCTCCACCGCTAAGCGGGAGGCACTGGGGAAGATCCTCAAGGTTTTTGTCCAGGAGTTATGGGAATCGGAGGAGTTCCAGAAGCTGAAGGTCCTGGAATTCCTCCTGGCGCTTGGGGGAAGAAACAAAGAAGCCGTGGCCAAATTTGGGATCCGAGATGAGAAGGCGGTGGCCGGGATCAAGTTTCGGGCCTTGGAGCGGCTTCGGGCTCTGGCTCGGCAAATGGACCCCAGCCACGAATGGTTTGAAGGGCTTTGGAAGCCGGGAGCGAGATAGCAGATGAGTGGAGCCGAAGAACGAATCGACCAGATGACCTTCACCCTGGGCCAGGTCTGGCGGGAAATGCGGGTGAGCTGCCCCCATCCCGACCTGCTGCTCGCCTGGAAGGAAGGGTCCCTCGAGCCGGGCGCTTCCGACTATCTGGAATTCCACGTGAATGAAGCGGAGTGCCCCTATTGTCAGGCTGTGGTCGAGGATCTCGAACGCCGGGGAAAGGATGCTGCCGAGGAGAGCGCCCTCCTCGAAGAGCTTCGCGAGTCTCTCCTTTCCTCAACTCGAACATTTCTTCGAGACCAAAAGAAATAAGCGCCCCCCCTTTGCGCAACCCTCCTGCCCGGCAGGGGCCGGCCTTGGAGCCGAGCCTGCTGGAAACGATCCGAATCCCTGAATCTTGGAGGAATCATGTGTAAATGGGTGAAACGTCTTGTTTTTCTCGGTGTCCTGGTCGCCGGAGTGGGTTACCTGACTTTTGGGACCAGTATGGGGAGCTACGCCAAAACCGCCTTTGGCGATCTCCGCGGAAAAATCAAGAAGGCGGTTCCTGTGGATTTTGAGCTTCGTCGGGCACATGGCCTGATTCGCGAGATCGATCCCGAAATCAATTCCGCCAGACGTGATGTGGCGCGGGCGGAGGTGGAACTGGAAAACCTGGAAGAGGAAATCCGCAACCTCAAAACCGCGATTACCGAAGGCGAAGCCAAGATTGGGCGCCAACGGAAGTTCCTCGCCCAGCTCCCCCGAATGAATGGGGATTCCGTTCTTACGGTCAACATTTCGAGCGCGGGAGTTCAACTGACGAGCAAGGCTCCATTGGCACAACGGGTTCGCAGAGATCTGGCCCGGACCTTTGATCTCTACCGGAACCAAAAAGAGCTGCTCCGGAGCAAACTGACCCTGGTTTCCCGCCAGAGGCGCGTCCTCGAGGCCGCCCGTTCCAAGCTCGACAGCGTGCGTGCCGAAAGAGCCAAGCTCGAAGACATGATCTCGTCCTTGGAAGCGAAGAAGAAGCAGCTCGATGCAATGGCGGCGGCAGCCAAGCGCTTCGACCTGGATACCAGTGCCCTGGGTGAAGCTCGCAAGGTCCTCGCCGATATCCGAAAGCGTCTCGATGTCACCAAGAAGATCATCGAAGAAGATATGTTCCTGGTGACCGGGACCCCCAGTGAAGAGGATGGTCCCCAACGAGATATTCTCGAAGAGGTGGACCGCTACTTCGGAGGAAAACAGGAGAGTAGCGCCAAGGCTCTGAAGACCGAATCCATCGGAATCAAATAATCGCTGCTCGTTGTTCCCTTGATTCGGATCCGTCTTTTTCCCCAGGGTGCGAAGACCTCGCCCTTCTCATGGGAGCTTGGGAAAGCTTTGAACGAGGCTCGCAACTGGGAATGAAACGCAGGTGAAGAGGGGGGTGCAGGCTCGTCTTGTCAGAGGGTGGAATGTGGGGAAAGATAGAGAGGCGAGGGTGTTCCACCCTCGCTTCTTTTTCTTTTCCTTCCTAGCTTTCCCCAACCTCTCACTGGGTTTTCACGATGCGTTTGCTTCCTTCCCTGGGGTTCGCAGTGCACAACTGCATGGCCATCTCTTTGCTTTCCGCCGTTCTCTCCTCCCAGGTCTCGGGTGTCGTTCTCGATTCCAAGAGCAAGAAACCTGTTCCTGGGGCTTACGTGACCTTGCAGGCCACCAAGCACCGGGTGACTACGGACGCCAAGGGTGCTTTTTTGCTTCCCGGTCTCCAAGGGAAGGGGCTGGTGGTCGTGGCGGCGAAGAAGGGTTACTACAATGGTCCTGTGACGGTCAATGCTCCGATCTCCTCCTTGACCATCATGATGGAGCCGGTTGTTGTCACCAAAGACAAGAATTACAGCTTCGCCTCTCCCAACACCTGTGGGATCTGTCACCCCGATCAGCAAGCCCAATGGGCAGGCTCGCCCATGAATCAAGCCGGGGGAAACCGTTGGGTGTACGACATCTATAACGGGACCGGGACCTCCGGGGGGACAGGCGGTTTCGTCTATACTCGTGATTCTGTCCACCGGATCAAGAACCCCAATTCCGAGTGTGCCTCCTGCCACCAACCCGAACCCTGGATCAAGGCACCTGGGAAGGCTCTCGATCCCATTGGCAATCTATCCCAGGGAAGCTTGCATGGGATTTCCTGCGAGGTCTGCCACAAGATTGCCAACTTGGATAGCACCAAGCCCAACTTCCCGGGAATCTGGCCCAAGGTTGTGGACTTTCTCTTGCCTCAGACAGGGCCCGGTTTCCATCAGACCCAGTTCGGCCCCCTGGGGGACAGCTCTTTTGTCAGCACCTTGGATATGAGGGCATCCTTTCAGCCCCAGCTCAAGGCCGAGATGTGTGCCGCCTGCCACCAGGACAAAAACGATCCCGATGGAAATGGGAATTTCGAAGAACCGAACGGAGTCATTTCCGAGCCCACCTACCTCGAGTGGGTGAAGAGTCCTTATGGCAACCCAAGCTCCCCCAAGTATCAAACCTGCGCAGGCTGCCACATGAAGCCTTATGGAGCGAAATATGTGGCGATTCGAGGGAACCCCCCTGTGCGCGCTTCGGACCAGATCCGCTCCCATAAGATCTTGGGGACCACTCCCGAATACCTGGAGAACGCGGTGACGATGAAGCTGAGCACCTCGATTGTCGGAAACTCCCTCCGGGCCCAAGTGAAGATCACGAATGATCAGACGGGACACCATGTCCCCACCGGGGTGACGATCCGCAACATGATTCTTCTGGTGGAGGCCTGGGAGGTTGGCAATGGAAAGAGGCTTGTGCACCAGGGGCAGCAGACCATCCACGCTTTGGGCGGCAAGGGGGATCCACTCCAGGGGTATTACGCGGGGCTCCCCGGGAAGCTCTATGCGAAGGTGAACAAGGATGCAAACGGCAATGGACCGACCTTTTTTACGGACGCGGTTGGTCTCCAATTCGACACCCGGATCCCTGCCTTGGCCACGGATACGACCCATTATGATTTCAAGATTCCGAGCGGGGCAGGGACGCTCCGGGTCCGGGCGCGGCTCATCTACCGGCGCTCCTTCCGCTTTTTGACGGATGCCAAGAAGTGGACCAGAACGGGGCACGGCGCTGTGCTCGAGGATTTGCAAGCCCCGGTTTTCGGCCATTTGATGGAAGAAGCCGAGTGGACGAGCGCGGGTCCCGGTCCCGTTCAATCCTTCGGGAAGAGCTGCGCCGGCCTTAAGGCTTTTGCGGACGGGCGTCCTGTGAGTGGCGGCAAGGGTTTTTCGATCCAGCTCTCGGGAGCCCCAAAGGGGGGGCTCGCGCTCTTAATGCTGGGGCTGAGCAATCAGAACTGGGGCACCATAAAGCTGCCGGTGGATCTCGGACCCTTTGGGGGACCCGGCTGCTTCTTCCTGGTCTCCTTGGACGCTTCGGCTCCGGCCCTTGCCAACGCCAAGGGAGAGGTCAAGGTTCCTCTGCTCCTTCCGCACCCCCTGGTCTTGGGAAAGACCTTCTACTTCCAGTATTTGACTCTTTTCCCGGGGAACCGCCTTGGCTTGGGCTTTTCCAATGGTCTGAAGGTCACCGTTCAGCGCTAAACGGGTCCGGCTCCAGCCCTTTGCCGAGCCTTGGGTCCCGTAATCCCCGGGGCCAGCCAAAAAAGAGGAGGGGATCGCGTGGTTTCCTTGTTTGATTCCTGGGGACCTCCCCCCTAATTTCATCGGGTTCCAGGATCCAATGATACTCATCCTCAAACCTGAACTGACCTGCGAGGAGACGCAGTCCCTGGAGAAGCTCGCCGCTTCCTCGGGGAGGGACTTCGTCTTTGAACCTGAGAAGGGGCGCTTGCGCTTCTTGCTCGAGGCCCCTGATCCGGACCTCCAATCCCGGGCCAAGCTCTGGCCAGGGGTCGAGGGGGTTCACTCGACCCAAGAAGCCTTTCCCCTTTGCAAGGCCAAAGAAGAGGGAGTCTGGATCTCGGGGAAGGGTCCTCGCGCTTCTCTTTTCTTCGGAAAGGGACATCTCCAGTGGATCGCGGGGCCTTGCTCGGTCGAGGGGACCGACCGTCTTCGCCGTATTGCCAGGGCTGTTCGGGATGCCGGAGCCACCATGCTGCGCGGGGGAGCATTCAAACCCCGGAGTTCGCCTTATTCCTTCCAGGGAATGGGCGAAGAGGGCCTCCGAGTTTTGGGGGAGATTGCCGACGAGGTCCGGCTCCCCCTGGTGACGGAGGTGATGGATCCCCGCCAGGTGGGGCGGGTGTGCGAGGTGGCCGATATGCTCCAGATCGGCTCTCGAAGCATGCAGAACTTTCCCCTCTTGACCGAAGTGGCCAGATCCGGGGCTGCAGTTCTTCTAAAGCGGGGAGGGGCGGCCAGCGTGGATGAGTTTTTAGGGGCTGTCGAATATCTGTTCGCCGCCGGTTCCACCCAGGTTGTGCTTTGCGAGCGTGGTGTCCGGAGCTTCGATCCCAGCCGTCGAAACCTCTTGGATCTCTCGATCGTTCCCCTCCTTCAAGAGCGTTATTCCCTACCCATCCTTGTGGATCCCAGCCATGCGACGGGGCGCCGGTCCCTGGTCGCTCCGATGGCCAAGGCGGCTGTGGCCTCCGGGGCCGATGGTGTCATGGTCGAGGTCCACGACGCGCCGGCCGAAGCCCTCTCCGATGCGGCTCAGGCGCTCAAGCTCCATGATCTCCCGCGGTTGGGGGCTTCGCTCAGGCTCCTCGCCCAGGTGGAGGGGCGGAAACTCGGGGGCTCGGCCGAAGCGGGCGCGTCCCCGCCTGCCCAGGAGGCATCTTCCTCGAGGCCGACTCAAGCCCGAGAGGATGCCTTTTCATTCGCTGATCCAAGTCGAGGACCTGCATGACCAACCCCCAACGAAAACCTTACATCGCCGCCAACTGGAAAATGAACCTGGACCGGACCCGGGTCCTGGACTTGGTGAAGATCCTCAAGGCCCGCCTCGGCGATGGGGAGGACCGCGAGGTCGCGGTCTTCCCTCCCGCTCTCTTCCTCGCGGATGTGGCCGCAGTTTCCCAGGGTTCTCCCATCGGGCTCGGAGCCCAAAATATGCATTGGGAGGAGGAGGGGGCTTATACCGGTGAGATCTCCGCCCCTATGCTCAGGGGAATCGGCGTGGAAAGGGTACTCATTGGGCATTCGGAGCGACGGCATCTGTTTTTCGAAAAAGACGAGTGGATGGGACGTAAGCTACGGGCGGCTCTGAGCCATTCGATTCTCCCCATTCTCTGCGTGGGGGAGACTCTGGAGGAGCGCAAATCGGGCCAAATGGAGGCGGTTCTCACCCGCCAGCTCTCTACGGGTCTGGAGTGGACCAAGGCGGAGGAACTCTCCCGGGTGACGGTCGCCTATGAGCCTGTCTGGGCGATTGGGACGGGCGAAGTCGCTACGCCCGAACAGGCGGGAGAGGCCCACGCAATGATTCGCGCCTGGCTCCGTGGCCAGTTTGGGGAAGTTCCCGCGGAGAATTGCCGCATTCTCTACGGGGGAAGCGTCAAACCCAGTAATGTCGCATCTCTGATGAGCGTTCCCCAGGTGGACGGGGTTTTGGTCGGTGGAGCCAGTCTCAAGGCGGAAACCTTCCTCCCCATTGTCGAGTTCGACGGCTGATCCGGATGCATCCATCCCATGAATCCTCCGGGTTCTCCTGTTTTTTTCCGCTTCTCCGGTTAGGATTTTCCACTCGATTTTTCCTCGCAAGGCGAGGGAATTGCCCGTTCAGAAGGCTTGTCTCTTTTGGCCCTGCTACATGGGGCTCAGCTCCGGATCCAAGAACGAACCGACTATGTTGCTAGTTGTCATCAAAACCGTCTTATGGCTCGCCTTCTTCCTGACGGCCTTTCTCCTTGTGGTCGTGATCCTGTTACAGGAGCCCAAGGGAGGAGGGCTCGGAGAAGCCTTCGGAGGAATGGGGGCGCAGACCTTCGGTGTGAAAGCCGGGGGGATCAATAAATTCACCTTCACGGTTTTCGGAATTTTTTTGTTCTCGGCCGTCATGATCCACGCTCTTCGCCACCAGGGGGAAAGTTCCGTCCCCATCAAGACCCCCAAAATCGAGAAACCCATCACTCCTCCCAATGTTCCGAACCCAGGCTTACCCGGTGGTGGTGGGAGTGGAGGAAAGTAAGGAACAAGTTCCCCAAGCTCATGGCAGCTCCGGATCTGTCCGGAGCATGACCGGATTCGCCCGGGCCCAGGTAGAGAGAGGGGCCGACCTGGTTCGGATCGAGCTGAAATCCGTCAACCATCGTCAGTTCCTATGGAAGGGGAGGCTCCCGGACTCCCTATCCTCTCTTGAGCCCTGGGCCGAAGAAAAAGCTCGCAAAACCCTGCATCGAGGGACCCTCATGCTCAACGTGCAGCTGAACTCCCCCAGCTTGAAGCCTGTCCCTGTCGTCCAGGAGGTTGCGCTGAGGAAACTGCTGGACCAACTTCAGGCCTTCATGGAAGAAAAAGATTGGCCGGGAGGGCTGGATTTTTTCAATGCCCCTGCCACCCTCTTGCTCGTGCCTGGAGTGGTCCAATCCGAGGAATCTTATGACCAGCCTCGCCTGGCCGAAGCCTTTCGCGAGTGTTTTGAATTGGCCTTGGAGCGCCTGGTGGAAGCCCGGACACGTGAGGGAGCTGCCCTCAAAAGCCAAATCCATCGGCTCCTGGAAGAGCTTTTGGGTGATTTGGAACGATATGAGGCGGGGCTCCCGGATGTTCAGAAGGCCTTTCGAGAACGACTCCGAAAAAGGATCCAGGAGGTTCTCGGGGAGGAAGGGGTGGAACTCCAAGAGGCCGATCTAATCCGAGAGATCGCCATCTACGCCGACAAGGGGAATGTCGCCGAAGAACTCTCCAGGCTTCGGATCCATGTGCAAGAGGTTCTCCATCGCCTCGATCGGGGAGGGGAGTTGGGCCGAGCCCTCGAATTCCATGCTCAGGAACTCCTTCGCGAGGCGAATACACTGGGGGCCAAGACCGCTGACCCCCAACTTTCTCTTCTGATCATCGACTTGAAGACAACGATCGAAAAAATCCGAGAACAGGTCCTAAACATCGAATGAGCCTCTCCTCCTCAAATGGATTCCGTTCCAAATTGGTTGTGATCTCGGGCCCTTCGGGAGCCGGTAAAACCTCGATCTGCAGAAAGTTGGCGGAGGATCCTCGCATCGACCTCTCCGTTTCCGCGACTACCCGCCCCATGAGGAAGGGAGAAGTGGATGGTATTGATTATTATTTTTTGAGTCGCAAAGAATTCGAAGACAAGGTCAAGGCGGGGGACTTTTTGGAGTGGGCCGAATACAACCGGAATTGCTATGGAACCCTCCGGTCGGAGGTCGAGCGCAAGTTGGAGACGGGGCATTGGGTTGTGTTGGAGATCGAAGTCCAAGGAACCCGTAGGTTAAGAGAAACGGATGTTGGAGGGATCTATATCTTCATCATGCCTCCCAGCCTGGAGGAGTTGGAAAAGAGACTTCGTTCCCGAAAGACGGAATCAGAAGAAGTGATCCGACGGAGACTCGAAATTGCAAAAAA
>DROQ01000124.1 GCA_011321845.1 Planctomycetota bacterium
CCAAGCCAATGAGAACAGGGACCAGAGATGTTTCCGAAGCGATCTCCCCGCAGATGGTCGTGGGCAATTGCCATTTCCTACCCGACTTGGCGATATCCGCCAGGAAACGAAGGAATCCAGGGTGGAAAGGATCGTAAAGATCCGAAACCCTCGGATTATCCCGGTCCACGGCGAAGAGATACTGGGCCAGATCGTTGGTCCCGATCGAAACAAAGTCCACCTCCTTGCTGAGGTGGTCCATCATCAAGGCGAGCGATGGAATCTCGATCATGACCCCGAAACCAAGGTTGTCTCCATGGGGGATGCCTTGTTCGTCCAGATCCTTGAGAATCATGCGGAGAATCCCTTTGGCCGTCTCCACCTCCTGAAGATTGGTGACCATGGGGAGGAGAATGGAAGTCTTTCCAAAGGCGCTCGCCCGCACAAGCGCCCGCATCTGAGTAAAGAAGAGGTCCGGCCAGCGTAAGGTGAGCCGGATCCCCCGCCACCCCAGGACAGGGTTGTGTTCCGAGGGAGTCCTGAGATAGGCCAGAGGCTTGTCCCCCCCTACGTCCAGCGTCCTGAAGGTGACACGCTTGCCCTTGGCCCGCTCCAGGACATCCTTGTAGAGCTGGAACTGCTCCTCCTCGGAAGGAAACTTGAGTCGCTCCATGAAGGCGAACTCGGTCCGAAACAATCCGATTCCATCGTAGACCCCGGGTTCCAGACCTTCGAATTCCTGGAGGCTCTCCGCGTTGGCTTCGAGTTTGATCTTGACCCCGTCGGTAGTAACCGAAGGCGTCAGGCGAACCTCGAAGACGCGGGATTCGGCCTCTTGGATCTCTTCCAGCTTGATTTTGTAGTCCTCGAGTTCCTCCTCCTCGGGCTCGACGATGACCTTTCCTCCGTCCCCGTCGAGAATGACCAGGGTCCCGGGCTCGATCTTTCCCAGGTTCCCCTTGAGCCCCACGAGGCACGGAATGCCGAGCGATCTCGCGAGGATGGAACCATGGGAGTATTTTCCCCCCTCCCCCATCAGAATCCCCTTGACCCGGGCCGTGTCGATATGCCCGAGCTGGCTAGGAAGGAACTCGTCCACCGCAAGAATGTAATCCTCACCCGGCGCAATCAACGACTCCTGTGTCCGCTCCAGGAGGCTCGCCAAGATCTGGTTCCCCATGTCGCGGATGTCCTCCGCCCTCTGACGCAGGGTGGGGTTGTCCATGGACTTGAAGATGTTTTCGTACTTGGCGACCACCCTCTGCACCGCCACCTCGGAATTAATCCGTTCCCTTCGGATTTCTTCTTCCACATCGCGGGCGAAGCCCGGGTCCTGCAGAAGAGCGAGGTTGGCCCCCAGAATGCCAATCTCCTCACCTCGCATCTTGGCAGCGAGGCTTTCCATCAGGTTTTTCAAGGAGGCGACGGCCTGGTCCCTCGCGTTCCGAAAACGCTGGATTTCCTCAGGGACCTCGCTCTCCTCGAGGTTGAGGAGGGGAATGAACTCCCCTGCCAGGCGCCTCTGGAGGACCCTTGCGATCGTAATCCCGGGGGCGACCGAGACGGCTTTGTATTCTCGTGACATCTTCGCCTGCAAAAATCCCCCACAGCCGCCTCCAAGGCAAGAAAAAAGGAAAGCTGCTTTGCACGCCCCGGTTCAGTAAGGCGAAAAAAAGGCCGATAGGGGGGAAACGGGTTCCTTGTCTTCCGGGCAAATGGGAACGAGATCAAACAAACCCCAGTGTTTTGGGGTGGGCCTCGCCCGGGCAAAGCGAGAAATCGGGCAAATGGGAGAATCGGCAATGGGTCATCCTTCGAGAGACGAGCAGATGGATTTACAGGAATCCCTGGACAAGGTCCTTGGGTCCGAAGAGGAAGAGTTTTTTGAGGACCCCGGCCCTACGGAAGAAGGCTGGGAATTGGAAGGGTTCGAAGAGGCCGAAGGAACCGTCGCCCCCCTCTCCCAAGACCAGGAAATCGTGGATCATGAGCAGCACGATGTCTCCTCGGCTGGCGCCCATTCTCTCTATGACTCCCCGGCCCCCGGAGCCGGGGGGGCGACCCTCTGGGGAGGCGTCCTCCTTCTCGTGCTGGGGACCGCCTTCGCCGGCCTCAGCCTCCTCGGCAAGGGCGGCCCTCTGACCCAAGCCCTTGAACCCATCGGCCTGGAACCTTCGATGCTTTTCCTCTCGGGCCTCGTTCTCGTTTTGATCGGAAACGGGCAACGCAAGGCTGGTCGCAACCTTCTGGCCAACATCGAAGCCAGCCTCCAGAGCCGGCAGGACAACACCGAACTGGAACGTCTCATCGCCGAACTTCGTGAAGCCCAGCAACAAGCCCCGCAGAGCGGGACTCCCATGGGCGATCATCAAATCGCCTTCACCAAGCTGGAAAATATGATCACCAGCCTCACCAAGGCGACCCGGATGTACAACAAACCTCTGGTCGATCTGGTTGGAATGATGACGGACCAGGGGAAGGAACTCGAGGAGATTCGCTCGGACCTCGAAGGCTTGGAAAAAGCCATGGCGGAAAGCGCCGTGACCAGCGAAAAGAAATTCGAAGGCCTGGTCGAACGGCTCCGCGGAGACACCCAGGAACTCGAGGAGATCTTCGAGAAAAGCCGGGAGACCCTCCTGGCAGAACTCAAGCCCTTTGTGGGGCAGAAGGCCGATCAGGCTGGGGAAAAGCTCCAGCTCAAACTCAAGGAGGACCGCCGCCTCCTCAAGGAAACCTTTGAGAACCTCGGCACCTCCCTCGAGTCCAGGATCAAGGAGGCCTTCGCGAAGATGGAGGAAAAGGAACAAGACCCAAAGGCTTTGCAGCGGCTCGAATCTTCGTTGAATGATCTCATCGCCACGGTCCGGAAGATCGAGAAGGAAGGGGTCCAAGCCGGGGCCCCGGCAATGGCTGGTGTAGGAACAGGCCCTTCGCCGACTCCCGCCTCGGCGGCCGCCCCTGCGGCTTCGCCCACAGCTTCTGCTTCTTCGAGTCCCAAGGACTCCGGCACCCAGCCCACACCCGGGCGCAGCAAAAAGGTCATGAGCGCCATCGAAAAACTCAAGCAACTCCGCGGCGACGCCTGACTCCCCGCCACTCGGGGCGGCTTGGATCCCCAGCCCGGGAGGGGGGGCCTTTTTTCAGGCAAAAACAGGGGAGGGACACCCTTCTCCTGCTATGCTCTTCCCCTCCAATGAGCAAGCACGAATCCCCCTTAGCCCTCGTCACGGGCGCCTCCTCGGGCATCGGCGAGGCAACGGCCCGCGCCTTCGCCCGGCAGGGGTGGCGCCTCGCCCTCTGCGCCCGCCGAAAGGAGCGCCTCCTCTCTCTTCGCCCCGCGCTGCGCGAGCTGGGTTCTCCCCATGTGCTCGTCCACGGCCTCGACGTGCGCGATGAAGCCGGAGTCAAGGCTTTCGCCGAAACCGTCCTCGCCGAGCAGGGCTGCCCCGACGTCCTCGTCAACAACGCCGGCCTCGCCCGTGGAACCGAGCGGGTCGACAACGCCGAAGGAACAGCCTGGCGGGAGATGGTCGAAACCAACATTTTCGGCCTCCTCTACCTCAGTCGCGCCTTCCTTCCCGCGATGGAAGAACGAAAAAAAGGACAGATCATCATGATCGGGAGCGTCGCGGGCTGGTCGGGCTACGCCGGCGGGTCGGTCTACTGCGCGACCAAGGCGGGAGTCCACAAGATCTGCGAAGCCCTCCGCCTCGAAACGCTCGGCATGGGCATCCGGGTTTCGAGCATCGACCCCGGCATGGTGGATACCGAATTCAGCGAGGTCCGCTTCTGGGGGGATAAAGAGAAGGCTTCCCAGGTCTACGAAGACTTCGAGCCCCTCCACGCCCAGGACATCGCCGACTGTGTCCTCTTCGTTGCGACCCGCCCCCCCCACGTCAATATCGACCGCCTCCTGGTCATGCCCACCGCCCAGGCCGATCCATGGCATGTCGCCCGAAGCCCCAAGAAACAGAGCTGAACAAGACCGAGGAAATACGAAGAGAAAAGCCTTACAGAATAGCGAAACCGGAATACGAAACCGGAATACGGAACCGGAATACGGAACTGGGAAACCGAGCAGGGATACCAAACAGGGAAACCGAACGAGGGACATGGAAGAGGATTTCAAAAAGACACAGACCTATCAAAACCTGATGGACGCCTTTTCCCAGGAGTCCCGGGCAAACCGGCTCTATCTCTATTTTTCCCGGCGAGCCATGCTCGAGGGCTACCCGGAGATTGCGGAGACCTTTCTCGAAGCCGCCCAGGGAGAGACGGGACACGCCCTCGGCATCCTCGACTACTTGCGGGAGTACGGTGAACCCACGACGGGAAAACCCATCGGCACCACCACGGAGAACCTCGAAGCCGCTCTCGCCCTCGAAGCCCTCGAACACAACAAAATGTATCCCGAGATGGCCCGACAGGCCCGTGAGGAAGGGCACGAGGAGATCGCCGAATGGTTCGAGAGCCTGGCACGGGCGGAGGACACCCACGCGGCCCAATTCCGTCAGGCCCTCGAGAAACTCAAAAAGAAATGAAGGCGCGACCCCACTCCCCCAAGGAACAGCTGGGGGCCCTTGGCGGAAGCCTCCTCACCTTTTTCGTCTCCTTCGCGCTCTTCGCCCTTCTGCGCCAGGGCAGACCCTACGGGGACGGGATCACCATCCTCTGCTATCTCCGGGACCGGAATTTCCTGGCCCACCATCTTCTCTTCCTGCCGGACCTGGCCCTCTTCGCGGACCTGGCGGGGAACCTGGGGATCCCCGAGCGGACGGCCGCCTTTTTGTTCTCGGCCTTTTGCGCCGCGGCGGGGCTGGCCTTCCTCCACCTTGTCTTCCGTCGACACAGGAGCCGAGGGGAAGCCTGGCTCCTGACCCTGGCGATGGGAACCGCCCCCGTCCTGCTCTTCTTCGGCACTCAGGTGGAGAACCATGCCCACCACTTCTTCTGGCTTTCCTTTTTTCTGTTCGCCCTGGACAACGCTCTGACCAAAAGGGACGCAGAGGGGCCTTCCCTTCTCCGGTTCGCCCTGTCGGGCCTCCTCCTCGTCGGGGTCTACGCCAGCCACTCGAGCAGCTTGCTGCTCTTTCCAGCCTTGGCGCTCCTGGTCCACCGGGTCCTCGCCGGTCCGCGCCTCTTACCCACGCGGGGAGAGTGGCTCCCCCTCCTGCTGCTCTTCGTCCCTCCCCTCCTCGCCAAGTTGCTGGACCCCTGGTTCAAGGCGCAGGTCCTCGGAGGCGGGGACGCTTACCTCCACGACACCAGCCTCCAGTTCGCCCTCTCCCTGATGAGCAGCAAGAGCCCAGGGGAATGGCTGCAGTACCTCCTGGACGAAGTCCTCCTCGCGGGACCCGCCGTTCTCACGGCCACGCTGGCCCTCCTCTGGAAACGCTGGACCACCCTGGGCCTCGCCCTCCTTGCCCTGCTCCCCTACATCCTCTTCTTCGGGCACTGGCCGGTCTACGAGTTCGGCGCCTACTACCTCGCCCCCTTCGCCTTTCTCCTGTTCCTGGCGGGAAGATCCACGCTCCCCCTCCGCCCTCCCCTCGCCATCCTGCTCCTCGGCATCATCGCCTCCCAGAGCGTCTACGGCCTGAAACGCGTCCTCACCTGGGAGCGCGACCACAGCGCCGCGCCCTGGCGCTTTGCGGACGACGCGGCCCGGGCCGCCGGCAAAGGCGGTTTCATCGTGGTGGAGACCGGCACCAAGGGCCTCTTCCTCGACTATGACCACCCCGAGGTCGGCTACAGTCCCGTCGAAAACTACGAGATCGTCATCGAACAGCAGCTCAGGGCAAACCCCCAGGGCCGAGAGCTGCTGGCCAAGGAAGTGGCCGAGCGCTTCCTCGCCTTCGCCCGGCGAGGTCCCCTGTTGGTCGAGGACAAAGCCTGGGAACGCATCGCCGCCCAATATCCCCGGGTGATCCAGGCCCTGGAAAAACACTTCGACAAGAACCCTGTCCATGAAGGGCGCTTCCGAGGGTTCCGATTGCTGCCGAAGTAGGACGGTCCTTCCGCCTAAGAGTCTCCCGGACTTACCCACCCAACCTAGGCCCTTTTTCCCCTCCTACCAGGGCGCTCCCTTTCTCCGCTCGGCTCGGAATCCTCCAAGAGCTTTGGCCTCAGGCGCTTTCGGCGAAGTCGGCCAAAGCCCTTGGAGGATCCCGGATGGGGCCCAAACCTTCTTCGGGCTTCCCCTACCCTAAACCACCCATTCCTTCGCCCCCGCCCTCCTTGGAGGGTGCCGCCAATTCGGGTTTTTTCCTGATCCTCTCCACCCATCCTCGCCGGAGTTCATTCTGCCCATACCACCCAGGGCTCATGCTTTCTCTTTTTGCCTCCTTCGATTCCCATGGGGATTTTTTCTTTCTGGAAGATCGAAAGGGCCGATTCCAAGCAAAGCGAAATGGGAGGATCTGTGGTAGAGACCAAGAGC
>DROQ01000125.1 GCA_011321845.1 Planctomycetota bacterium
CGCCACCAAATAAGGAAACCCCTCCTCCAAAACCTCCCCCAACACCCGATCCCCCACTCCCCCAACCACCGTCGCCTCCTGCACAAACACCACCCGCCCCGTCTTCCGCACCGAGGCCAAGCAAGTCTCCCGATCCAAGGGCGCCAGCGAACGCAGGTCCACAATCTCCACCGAAAACCCCCGCCCCTCCAAGCGCTCCGCAGCCTCCTCGCAAATCCCCACCGGCAACCCATAGCTCAGCAAGGTCAAATCCTCCCCCTCGCGCACCACCCGAGCCTTCCCAAACGGCAGCACATAATCATCCCCCGGCCAAGTCCCCGTCTCCGGGTAGAGGAGCTTGTGCTCCAGAAACAGCACAGGGACATCCGAACGAATCGCCGTCCTGAGCAGCCCCACCGCGTCCTCCACACAAGACGGAAAGAGCACCTGAAGCCCCGGCACGTGCGT
Source organism: Planctomycetota bacterium (assembly GCA_011321845.1). GTDB lineage: Bacteria > Planctomycetota > UBA1135 > UBA1135 > HyVt-539. The sequence goes on from DROQ01000125.1 coordinate 448, forward strand.
GAACCAGGCCTCCAGGCTCTGCGAATGCGTCGCCCCGTAGCCATGCCGGCGCCCCACCGGCATGCGCAGGGTGAAGGGGACCTTCACCTGCCCGGCATACATGTAATGCAGCTTGGCCGCATGGTTCACCAGCGAATCCATGCAGCAGGCGACAAAGTCCCCGAACATCAGCTCCGCCACCGGCCGCAAACCGCCGACCGCCGCGCCCACCGAGAGCCCCACGAAGGAACTCTCCGAGATCGGCGTCTCCCGGACCCGCTCCGGGCCGAAGCGCTCGAGCAGCCCGCGACTCACCCCAAAAGCTCCTCCGTAGACCCCGATGTCCTCTCCGATCAACAGCACGGAGGGGTCCCGCTCCATCTCCTGGGCAAGCACCTTTCGGAGGGCTTCGGTCAGAGTCAGGCTCTCCCCCTGCTCCATCTCCTCCGTCCCCTCCGGCTGCGGGACCTCCAGGTCGCTGAGCGCGACCTCCAGGCCCCCCTTCTCCGATTCGAGGGCGAAGCGGACCGCATCCTCGATCTCCCTCTCCACCTCTGCCTGGACGGCCGACCGCTCCTCCTCGCCAAGCCCGCAGTTCCCGGCCAGCAGCTCGAGGGGATCGCGCTCCTTCCAGCGCGCCTCCTCCTCGCGGGTCCGGTAGACCCGGGCATCGCTCTTGGAGTGTCCCGATTGACGGTAGGTCAGGCATTCGAGCAAGGCCGGCCCCTCGCCCCCGCGGGCCCGCGCCAGCAGCGGCTCCGCCGCCGCCCGCACCGCGAGCACATCGTTGCCGTCCACACGCTCCGCCTCCATTCCCTTGTAGCGAGAAGCCCAGTCCACAAAGGAGTCGCAGGCGGCGAACTTGTCCACCGGGGTCGACATCGCGTAGAGGTTGTTCTCCAGAACGAACACGATCGGCAAGTCCCAGATCGCGGCCAGGTTGAGGCTCTCGTGGAAGTTCCCCGTCGCCGCCGCCCCGTCGCCCAGGTAGGCCACGACACAATGCCCCGTGCCCTTGAGCTTTTGCGCCAGGGCCAGCCCGGAGGCGATCGGAAGCCCACCCCCCGTGATCCCGTTGCTCCCCATGTGGCCGAGTTCGGGAACCGCCACGTGCTGGCTCCCCCCCTTGCCCCTGCAATATCCCGTCACCCGCCCCGCGATCTCGGCAAGCAGCAGGTCGGCGCGCCCCCCCTTGGCCAGAAGATGGCCATGCCCCCGATGGGTACTCGTAACAAGATCCTCCCGGGAAAGGCAGGCCGAGACCCCCACCGGCACCGCCTCCTGCCCGATACAAAGGTGGGTCGTCCCCCCGACCAGCCCCTTGCTCAGCAGAGTGAAGAGTCGCTCCTCGAAGAGCCGGATCCGCAGCATCTCGCGGTAGAGCCGGAGCGCCTCCCCCTTGCTTACGTTCTTCCCGTCCACCTCATACCTTTTCGATGCGGATTCCCTCGGCCGTGTCGACCAGGCGATAGCCCATCCGGGCCAGCTGATCCCGGATCTCGTCGGCCCTCTGGTAGTCCTTCTTCGCCTTGGCCATAGCCCGCTCCTTCGCGAGGCCCAGAACCTCCGACCGCTTGGGGTCCTCGGCGTCGGCCATCCAGACAAAGCCCTCCTCGTCCGACTGCACCTCGGGCTCCTCCCCGACCATCCCCGTCCAATCCTCGAAGGCCCTGAAGAGGGCGAGCGCTTCCTCCGCCCCCCGCCGGCTCGGTTTGGACCGGTTCACCAGGCTCACAAGCTCGAAGAGCACGGCCATCGCCGCCGAGATGTTGAGGTCCTCGTCGAGAGCCTTGCCGAACTCCTCCCGCGCGTTCTCGAGCCGCGGCCCCAGCGCCTCCTCGCCCGCCTCCTCCAGGCCCTTGGCGATCCGAAGCAGCCTCGCCCGCGCCTCGTGAATCCGCTGCAGCCCCTTCCGCGCCTCGGCCAGGCTCTCCTTGGTGAAGTTGACCGGCTGGCGGTAATGCACCCGCCCTAGCGCGACACGGATCTCCCGACCCGTCCAACCCTCCCGAACCAGGTCCTGGATCGTGTAGTAGTTGCCCAGGCTCTTGGACATCTTCTTGCCCTCCACCAGGAGATGGCGGCAATGCACCCAGTAGCGCACAAAGGGCTTTTTGCCTGTAAAGCTCTCCGACTGCGCGATCTCGCATTCGTGGTGGGGGAAGATGTTGTCCTCGCCCCCCGTGTGGATGTCCAGCTCGTCGCCCAGGTACTTCCGCGACATAGCCGAGCACTCGATGTGCCAGCCGGGAAACCCCCGGCCCCAGGGAGCGTCCCATTGCATCAGGTGCTTCTCGTCGGTCTTCCAGAGCGCGAAGTCCCTCGGGTCCTTCTTCTCCTCGTTGACCGCGACCCGCGCCCCTTCGAGCAGTTCGTCGAGGTTCTTGTGCGAGAGCTTGCCGAAACCCGCAAAGGACTCCTCGTCGAAGTAGACATTGCCTCCCACCCGGTAGGCGTGCCCCTTGTCCAGGAGTCCCTGGATCATCTCGATCATCTCAGCGATGTGCTCCGTCGCCCGGGGATACTCCTCGGCCTTCCTGAAGTGCAAGATCTCCAAGGCCTCGAAGAACTCCTTCTCATAGCGCCGCGCAATCTCGAAGGGGTCCACCCGTTCCCTGCGGGCCGCCGCGACCAGCTTGTCCTCCCCCTGCTCGATGTCATCCTCGGTCAAGTGCCCGACATCCGTGATGTTCATGACCTGGTGGACCGTGAACCCCCTCGCCTCCAGGTGCCGCCGAAGAAGATCCGCCATCAAGAAGGAGCGGAAGTTCCCGATGGTGGGACTGGAATAGACGGTGGGACCGCAATTGTACATGCGGACCACGCCTGGATCCTTGGGCTGAAATTCGACCAGGCCCCTGGTCATCGTGTCGTAGATCCGAAAAGTCATAGGGCTGGGATCATAAGGAATTCCGCCAAAAATCCTTCTCCCGGAATTGAAGATTTCCGCGGGGGCAAGAAAGCGAAGGCCCCACCATGAAGGACCACGAGAAAGGACCCCGCTGCAATGGACGACTCCCCTCCGGGTTCACTTGCATTCGAGATCGGGAACGAGACCATCCCAAGATGGACAAAGGGCCCACTGTAAAGGCCCCCCTCGCCCGCCTCCGCTGGCATGCGAGATCGGGAACGAGACTCCCCAAGATGGACAAAGGGACCCAGTCCAAAGGACACCTCCCGTCCGCGTTCGCGGGCATACGAGATCGGGAACGAGGCTTTCCCCAGATGGACAAAGGCCCCACTGCAATAGACCCTTCCCCTCCGCGTTCGCTGGAAAACGAGAGCGGGATCGACACTTTCCCAAGATGGACAAAGGGCCCCGATGCAATGGACTCCTCCCGTCCACGGGCTAGAATCCTGGGAGTTCAACCCCCTGGAGGCTCCATGCCGAGACGACGGAATCACTCGCCCTTCCCCCCCTCGCTTCCCTTCCTCTTCGTCCTCCTCTCCCTCCTGGGAACCTCCCTGGAGGCCCAAAAGGTCCCCGGCGACCTCCCGGAGGTCGGCCGGCTCGAAGGACTCCAAGAAGTCCTTTCCAACCAATGGGTCCTGCACCCTAAGGGTCGATCGGACTACTTCTTCGCCTGGGTCGAAGAGCACATCCTCAAGGGGAAACTGGAGGGGGAAACCGTCTTCCTCGTCAGAAGCCGGGGGGGCATGGCCCGGGTGGACAAGGGCAGCTTCCTCCACCTGCGAGAGCAGGCCCTCTTCGACAAATCCCTGGATTTCATCAAGGGCCGTCTATGGGAAGAAGGCGCGACCACGAAAACCATCGACTTCTGGTGGGAAAAAGGAAAGGTCTGGCGCCACCAGGTCCACGGCCGGAAAAAGGCAAAACCCCTCCCCAGCCCCGGCCGTCCTGTCCTGCTCAGCATGCTGTTCAAGCTGCCCTACCGCATCCCCAAGAATCGAAAATCCCATTTCGCCGTCCTGGACACCCAGGAAGGCAAGGTCGAAAACCTGGAGTTGGAGCCCATCCAGGGGAGCTTCCGTTTTGGGAAAACCCAGGTCTCCAAGTACCACTCCAGCCAGATGGGAGGCATGGACCTTTTCATCCACCCAGGCAGCGGCAAGCTGCTCCATGCCGTCCTGACGAAATTGCCCCTGGAGATAACCTGGACCGAGATGCCTCCCGAGGACAGGGACAAGGGTTTGTTGTTCAACCCCATCCTCCAAAAGAAGGCCCGCGAACTGGCGCGGAAGGCCTGGAAGAAGGTAGGGATCCGCTGGAAGAACAAACTCCTGGGCGTAGAGATCCCCCTCCCCAAGAAGAACTGGGAGCGGGTCACCCCCACCAAAGACAGCGTCATCTTCCAATACCGCCCAAGGGACCAGACCATGGACTGCTTCCTCGACTATGAAAGGATCCCTCGAACTTTGAGTCTCGACAGCTATCTCGAGTCTATCGTCCAAGTGTATCGGAAGCGCATGGTGCCCGAAGGAACGTACGAACTCCAAGACGTCAAGCTCGCAAGGCGCAAGGGAAAGAAACTCAGCTTTCGATACAAGGTCAAGGACGACTCCTATCCCTGCGAGATCATCATCATTCCATCAGGCCCCCATCTCCTCCGCTTTTCCACCTACTACTGGGACGATTCCACGATCTTCAAAAAGGACCTCGAGTGGATCCGAAAACGCCTGATCCTGCGGAAGAGGCGCTAGGAGTCTGCCGGACCGTGCGACCTATCCCGAGCGGGGGCTGCCCCTGCCGCCTGGGCTTTCCCCTTTCCCGGAACGGGGCCGCACTCGTGCCTGGTCTCACCCTTTCCCGAGTTAGGGCTCCCCCCCAGACTCTCTCTTTCTCGACCCGGGGCTGCATTTGCGCCGGGCCCTTCCCTTTCTCGACGGGGCGCAAGGCTCCTGCCTGGGTTTTATCTATCCCCGCGCGGTTCGGACTCCTCCAAGGGCTTTGGCCTCAGGCGCCTTCGGCGAAGTCGGCCAAAGCCCTTGGAGGAGTCCGAGTTCAGTCCGGGCCTTCCTTCGGCTCCCAGCTAAAAGGGACCTGACCTCGGACCCCAGAGCCAGCTCCCTCCTTCGAATGGCCCAGGGTTTTTGATTGTGAAGCTTTCTGACAAAGCGCTCGACGCTCTCAGATCTCCCTCAAAACCTTCTTCTGCAAAAAACTTGAGGGAACTTTTTTTCAGGAAGCCCTTCTCCAAGCAACTCCAGGATCAATCCACAACACTCTCCATCCGGCTTTGTGTCCTGTAAGACCCGAGGGTCCCTTTGGCTGGTTTTGGAACCTTCGATGATGGCAGGTTAAAGATGGCCCTAAAGCGAGGAAAAAAGAACCCTTGGTAAAACCCCATGAATTCCTAAAATAGCCTCTTGGAAACCTGGGAACCCTGGACCCACCGCCCGAGTCCGATTTCCCCTTGCCAATATCCCCCATTTAGGGAACCACCAATGAGGAAAACATGAACCCCGATACCGAGATATACAGCAGCTCTTCGCCGTATAACCCCTCCGCCTCCCATCTTGCGTTGAATGCAAGCCCTTCTTAAGAAATCAATTCCGGAACCCCCCTCCAGCCATCAAAAGAATTAGAAAGCAGGGATAGATGGGCAAGTGGGATCTATACAGGTCCGTTGAATTGTAGTTATGCTTTAAGAACTAGGAACAATCTCTGATGGCAAGACCAACCAATGAAGAATTGAATAGATTAAAGGAAGAGCTTGAGTTATTGATAAACTCAGCGAGAGAGCTTGTTAGCAGACTTGAAGATCACGATTCAGAATTTACTAATTCGATCAATACAATATCTGCTCAGTTAACAGCCGCTAGCGAAAACTCGGGTGAGATTGAAAACCTTAAACAGGTAGCAGAAGAAACAGCCTCCGAGATTAACGAATTACATACCACTGCTAATACGGACTTTCAAGCAATAAAAGAATTATCTGCTCAGTCGTCTATAATATCTGAAACTATATCTGCTCAAGAATCAAAACTTGAAAACTTGTCAAATAATGCAGAGAAGTTGACACACACTATAGAAGATCTGTTGCCAGGAGCAACTAGCGCTGGATTAGCGTTCGCGTTTAAGGAGAGAAAAGAATCTTTTGTTTGGCCTAAAAGAATATGGGGTGCAACATTTGTGTTTTCGATTATTGGATTGCTAGCCGTAGCATACTTTGAGCCTATTTCCTTTGAAAAGGCAATGCTTGATGCAAATTCTATTTTTCAATATTTTATTGTTCGGCTGCCTTTTGCAATCCCAATAGTATGGCTTGCTATATATGCTGGCAGGCGTCATAGCCAAGCACTCAGGCTTGAAGAAGATTATGCGCATAAGGAAGCGCTATCAAAATCATTTGAAGGATATAAGAAACAGATTGTAGATATTGAAGAAGATTTGGAAGGTAAAGAGGCAACATTAAATCTCATTGAACGAACCCTTGAGGCACTTTCTTTGCATCCTGGTAGAATTTACCAGGGAAAGCATGAAGACATTTCTCCGGCACATTCATTAGCGAGCATAATTCGTCGGAAAAAGAAGAGCGATGATGAAGAAGCATAACAAGGCAAATCCACTCGGAAGGCAAAAAGCGCCGCTCCTTCGTCGCTATGCTTTTTGCCTCCGGTGATTTGCGACGTTAGCCGCACTATTATGAAACGTAAAACTAAGGACAATCCTTTGAGAAAGACATCTAGAAAGGCAGTGAGCCTTTTTTCTGGCGCTGGTGGTATGGATATTGGCATTCGAGAAGCTGGTTTTGAAATACTGGCTGAAATAGAGCTTGACGAGCATTGCTGCTCAACCTTACGTGCCAATGCGGAAAGAAGTAACGATAGCGTTAGAATAATTCAGGCCGATATCAGAGAAATTGATCCTAAGCA
>DROQ01000126.1 GCA_011321845.1 Planctomycetota bacterium
CGGCCATGGACGACTCCTGCTGGGATGGTGGATCGTTGCCCGCCGGCGACGGCGGTCACGGTCAGCGTCGAAATTCCGGCGGAATGGGGACGTCGTCCAGACGAAGATCCTTGGGCTTCCCGCCCCGGGCGGCCTTCACCTGGTAGAGGTAGGCCAGCACCCGCGCCACCGCCTCGTAGAGCCCCGCGGGGATCTCTTGGTCGACGCGGGTACTGAAATACAAGGCGCGTGCCAGGGGTGGGGAGGCGAGCAGGGGCACGTCGTGCTCGCGGGCGATCTCGCGGATGCGGGCGGCCAGCTCGTCCTGGCCCTTGGCCACCACCTTCGGGGCGGCCATGGTGTCCTGGTCGTAGCGCAGGGCGACGGCGAAGTGGGTGGGGTTGGTGATGACCACGTCCGCCTTGGGCACCTCCTCCATCATGCGCCGCCGGGCGATCTCCCGCTGCGCGCGCTTGATCCGCGCCTTGACTTCGGGGTCTCCCTCCGTGCTCTTCTGCTCGTCCTTGATGTCCTGCTTGCTCATCCGCATATCCCTCCGAAACTGCCATTTCTGGTAGAGCAGATCGAGGATGGCCAGCGCGCAGAGCGGAACCGCGATCCACCAGAGGGACTTGAGGATGATGCCCGCGACGATCATGCTCGAACGCTCGAAGGGCATGTCGCCGAGGTTCAGGATGATGCCCCAGTCGGCGGAGAGGTTGAGGTAGAGGACCAGGCCGATGAGGATGAGCTTGAGCGCGCCCAGGATGGCCTTGACCAGGGCCTTGGGCGAGAAGAGCTTGCTCAGCCCCGCAATGGGGTTGAGCTTTTCGAATTTCGGCTTGAGGGGTTCATAGCTGATCTTCCAGCCCACCTGCGCGATGCCGACCAGAATCCCGATGACCACCAGGGTCAACATGAAGGGGATCAGGGCGGGCGCGACCTCCCCGATGGTCCGCTGGATGAGTTGGATGGCCCAGTCCCGGTCGCCCCGCTCGGGCGTCGGGATGCTGAGCCCCGCCTGCAGGATGCTCTTGAGGGCGTGGACCAGGTTGGTCCCCGTGATCTGGAAGATGAGGACCGAAGCCAGGAGCGCGACCGCCGTGCTCAGCTCCGTGGACTTGGCGGCCTGCCCCTTGTTGCGCGCGTCGCTGAGGCGCTTGGGCGTCGCCTTCTCCGTCTTGTCGTCTTTGTCGTTGAACAGACCCATCGCTCAACTTTTCCCCATCGCGCGGGCCATGTTCTCGATCCCCGAAAAGACCTGGTCGAAGCCCTGGAAAAAGAGCGGACCCAGCTGGGTCGTGAAGAGGATCAGGGCGAAGATCGCGATCAGGATGCGCACTGCGAAGGCGAACTCCATGAGGTTGATCTGCGGGACGGCTTTGGCCAGGACAATCAGAGTGATGGTCGTCAGGATGGTGGTCGCGTAGATCGGGATGGCCAGGCGGATCCCAAGACTCATCATCGCGCCCGTCAACTGGAGCAGCCCCTCCTTGAGGGCTCCCAGGCTCCAGGGTTTTCCGATGGGGATGAGGTCAAAGCTTCCCGAAAGCAGCTCGAAAATCCGGTGGTGCGCGTTGACCGCGAAGAAATAGAGGAAGGCCAGAGTCTCGAAGAAACGTCCGATGACCGGCGAGTTCATCCCCGTGGTGGGGTCCATGACCTGGGCCATCGCAAAGCCCATCTCATTCCCGATCAAGGAGCCCGAGATGCGAAATGCGGCGAAGGCAAGCTGGACCGCGAAACCCAGCGCCAGCCCGAGGATGACTTCGCCCATGCCGGAGGCGATGAAACCGGAGACGTCCCGGTCCAGGGAGATGGCCTGGGGATGCCGCGCGAAGATCATCGCGCTCAGCGCCACCGTGAGGATGAGCTTGGGCCAGCGCGATTCGCCCTTGGACCCCAGGAAGAGGAGGGCCGAGATCATCGACGCGATCCTCAGGAGGATGAGGACGAAGGCGGGCATGTAGAGGAGGACGAGCTGCATGCGGAACTAGCCGGGAAACCCAACGAAGGAGGAGAGGTTGCTGAACAGGGAGGTCGCGAAGTCCAGGAGGATGGTCAGCGTCCAGGGCAGCAGGAGCAGGAGCATCCCCGCCACGGCCAGCATCTTGGGGACCAGGGTCAGAGTCTGTTCCTGAATGCTCGTGACCGCCTGGAACAGGCTGATGAAGAGCCCGACCGCCATCCCCACAAGGAGGGCGGGCGCGACGATCTTGATCGCGAGGACCAGGGTCTCCCGTGCGAGATCCGTAAAGAGTGCGATGTCCATTGCTCTTGCTCCGTGAACCTAGGGGGTCAGAGATAGAAACTTTGGATGGAGGAGCCGATCACCAGGTTCCAGCCGTCCACCAGGATGAAGAGCAGCACCTTGAAGGGAGTGGAGATCACCACCGGTGGCAGAGTGAACATGCCCATCGAGATCAGGACGCTGGAAATGACAATGTCGATCACCAGGAAGGGCAGGAAGAGGATGAAGCCCATCATGAAGGCCGTCTTGAGTTCCGAGAGCACGAAGGCCGGCACCAGCAGGTGGAAGGGAACCTCCTCCGGAGTCGCCGGCGCGCTCTTGTGCGCGACCTTGTACATCAGCGCCAGGTCCGCCTCCCGGGTCTGCTTCATGAGGAAGGTGCTCATGACCTTTTCCGCCCGCTGCCCCGCCTCCATGATGCTGATCTGGTCGGAGGTGTAGGGGGCCAGGGCCTTCTCGTTCAGCTCCGAGAACACCGGCTTCATGATGAAGAGCGTGAGGAAGAAGCTCAGCCCCGTGACCACGATGCTCGGCGGCATCTCCTGGATCGACATGGCCCGCTTCATGAAGGAGAGAACGATGATGATCCTCGTGAAGGAGGTCATGCTCAGGATGATGGCCGGCGCCAGAGTCAAGAAGGTCAGGAAAAGGACGATCTCGACAGCCGAGCTGAGCTTGGTCGGCCCGCCGCCCGTCCCCAGGTCGAAGCTCAAAGACGCCCCCCCGCCGCTGCGGCTGGGCGCCGGGTTCGGCCCGATCGGTGCGACGCTGGGTCCGGGAACCTGGATCCCCGGCACGCTGGGGCTGCTCAACCCAGGCACGCTCACTCCCGGGACACTCTGCCCCGAAAGCGGCGAAGCCCCCACAAAGGGGGCAAGGAAGATCCCGAGGACCAGGAACAGTTTTCGGAGGGTTCTTCTCATTTCTCGGCAGCCAACTTGGTCATCAGCTCCCGGAAGTTGGACAGCTTGGCGTTGGCCTTGATGGCCGCCTGCCTCGCCCTCTCATTCCGCGGAAGGAGCAAGTCGCGCGGCGTCGCCCCCTCCTCTTCCTCAGGAGCCTTTGCCCGCGGCGCCTCCGGCTGCGGGATCGTCACCGGGGCCTGCTGGACCAGTACCGGTTGGACCGCCCCCTCCTCCCTCGGCGTCAGGTCCGAGAGAAGCTGGACACCCATCTCCGACTCGCTGATCAGGAGCAAGCGGTCTACCGCCCGCACCAGGTGGATCGTCCGCTTGGGCGAGAGCCGCCGCGACTCCTTGACCACCACCTCCCGCTCCGGACTGTTCAGCCCGCTGCCCTGGACCTTGCGCATCACCACGATCGTTCCCACCCCAAGGAGCAGCACGATCCCCAGCGAAGTCGTCAAGGTAAGAAACGAAGGTCCCTCGATCCCCGCCTCCGTCCCCCCCCGTTTCCAGGTCGAGATCGAAGGCCCCGCAGGCCCCTCGTTCCCAAGATTCTTCTTCCTGGAAGGAACGAGCACCGGCAAGAGCACCAGAACAGCCGCGAGGACCGGCAAGACAAAAATCCATTTGATTCGATTCATTTGATTTCTCCGCCCTCGCAAGGCACATCCCATGCCAAGCCCCAAACCCCAAGATGTAGTGGCCTCCCCCTTCCACCCCCCAATCTTCTGTCCAAAGTCCCAACAGACTGTTGTCGCATTCCACAACAGTTCGCCGAGGTGGGTATCTCCTGTTACCCGGCTCTCTTGGATCTGAGAAAGGAGGTAGAAACCGGTATCCGGTTTGGATGGTAGGAAGTGGCTTTTAGAAAAACCTCAGAAGTGTTTGGGTAATGAAAACTAATGGGGCGATCTCAAAGCCCGTGGGAGTTGCGGATACCCAATCAAAAAGATGCCAGGAAAGGTGAGAGGAAAAATTTTCTAGAGGGGGGCTTGACAGCTGTCTCTATTTGAGAAACCCTAGAGCCATCGTCGCGTCAGGGTCCCAGACACCCACTTTTATCCGCAGCATGAAGCTTTGTCTCCCATCCTGGCGCTTTCCCCTATTTCATGGACTCCAAACCTAGGAGATTTCGATGAAAGCCTTTAGACCCAAGGAAGGGAAGGGCGAACCCCCCAATGGTTCTCGCTCTACTCTACTCTACTCTACTCTACTCTACTCTGGCGTTAATGACCTTTGCGCCCCTTCACGCCCAACAAACCCCATCTCCGGAAATCGTTCAACACAAGTATGTTGATTCCCATTACGGAAGCGATTCCAATTCCAACAGCTCCCCAGGGGCCCCCTGGAACAACCCGAAATGTGACAACGGCTGTTCGACGAGCCCTACCGATTGTTACCCTGCAGATGTAGCCCATTCATCGGGCCCCGTTCTCCGAAACGAGCCTTGGCCCTACAAGACCATCAATGGTCCCCATGGCGCCCTCTCTACACTCCCTCCGGGTGGCTTGCCCTATACCTCTCCCGTAACCAATGTGACGGTAAAATACGTCATCATTCACTTGATGCCCGGTCTCTATGCGCGCTCCACGGCATTCGGTGCCAACTTTGCACCCAATCCGGACAACGGCCTCATCCCAAACGGGGAGGTTTTTCCAATCCAGTTGCCAAAGGGGGTCAGTATTCAAGGGACGAGTGCCTTGAATACCGTTTTTTGCCTTGGAACAGGAGCACTATCAAGCCGTGGTCAAGGTCCAGCATTTCTCTTTGGAAAAGGAAATGCCACAGGGGAAGGGACCTTTATCGATTCCATTTCCATTTATGGGGCACAGGGTACTCTTGATAAAAAGGAGCAGGCGGCGATCTACGTCGACAAGGAGGTTGCTTCGTCTCCGACAATCACCAATTGTTTTCTCTATGGAAATATCTGCGGGATCGGAATCGAATCGGATCAAACGGCCTCAACCCCAATTCTCCATGATGGAATCAAGATCTTCAACAATACGATTGCGTTCAATCAATTGGGGATTTGGAACGGTGATGCAAACTCGAATAACCGTGAGGGGGCATCCAAGCTGATCCTGGTGAACAATGTTTTTGACATCAATGTCCCTTCGACCTTGATTAATCGGGTTTTACATTATGTAACCAAGCCCCTTGGAGGGACAGCCACCGTTTCTGCGATGGAAGGCATCCACCCCAACGATCTTCTCGTAAATTTGGGAACTGGAACCGGAAATTTTAACGCCTACCCAAAAAATGGATCTCCGAACAATCGCTTTGATTTGCGAGTTCCCATTGCCCTCTTTCCAGCAACGAAGCCTCGCTCCTCCGGTGTGACTCCACAACCTTCTTTGGACATCGAACCTTATGCGGGAACGGGTCCCTCAAGCCGAGGAGTTTTATTTGTTTCAGATCTTGTCCAGCGAACGGGGGCGACTTACATGAATAACTCTACATTCGATGGTTCTCCCCACGATTTCCGCCTGGCTCCAGGGGTGGCAAAACCTACCGATTCCGCTACCACCAAAATCAACCCTCTCGTTAACGCAGGTTGGGCAGTCGATCCGAACAACTTTACCTTGACCATGGCCAATGGCCTCACCATGGCTCATCCTCCAGGCTATCTCCCTTTGAATGCCAGCAGTCAGAATTCGTGGGCCTTCCACTCCTGGGTATTTGACGCAGAGGGTTTCGGGAATAACAGGATCTATGCCTATTCGGGACCCAATGCGAGTTCCCCGATCTATCCTGCGGCTCCCCAAGGACGCCTACCAATCGATGTTGGGGCAGACGAATTGGGTGAGCTGCTCATTGCAGGGTATCGTTTTGGAACAACTACCTTTATTCACATATCTCAGTCTTCATCACCATTTGTGAAAGGGGCAGATAACAAACGGGCTTGGTTCTTTGTTCCCCGAACTGGTATGACCTCCGCTTCTGGTACGGTTCCAACACTCACTGGGATAACAAAACCCTATGTCCGCCTATACGGGCATCTAGCCAGTCAGGCCTCCCCCCCGATTTCCACAAATTATCTTTACCCAATGGGGTCGGGTTCTATTAAAACCTATCCCTGGTTTTCTTCATGGACCTTTTTGCAACCCAATAGTTACTACGATCCCACGGCTGTGGATACGGTTCCGCACCTCCTGGATGATTTGCATCCATGGTGGGACCCCCAAACCATTCAATGGACGTTTAACAATGGGGTGACCCAGACAATTCACAGTCAATATTCCAATCCCATTTGGCAAGAATGCATCAGTTCCTACAATCTGGTGCATTATCTGGATCCCGCCATCAACCGCATCCACCATTCAGGAACGTATAAGGGGAGTTCCACTCAATTTTCCCAGTGGCTCGATTACACCTGGACCAAGGATATCGTTGGAGGCTCATCCGTCTTTTATGCGAATTTCTGGGCTGGGACCACTGGGGCTCCCAATTTCGGAAGATTAAATCCTACCTTCCAAACGAGTACTGACACTCAATGGGGTGTCCTATTGAGTCCGGCTGCTTCTGGAGGGAATTCTCAATTTGACCTGTTCCCTGCTACGTTTAAGTCACCTGGAAACATAGATCCCAACGCTGTTGTTCACTACAGCCTGGAGAAGAGGGATAATGGCTTCTTTGCGACGAGCGTCGCCGATACGAATCTCCAAAGCTTTGATGTATTGGTATGGGAGGCTTCAAACTAGGCGTTTTTTCTTAGAGGTGTGGCGCTGTTTTTTTCCATTCATGAAAGGAGATTATTATGAGTTTTTTGGTGATGTTTTTTCTGCCATGCTTTTTTCAAGGTAGCTGGGAACCTCTCCCAAAAGCCCCTCTTCATGAAATGGATGTTCATTTGGCCGCAAATCCGAGTGAAAACCTGATCCTCCGTTTTGGAACGGGGAAACTGTACTACTCCAGTCCTGCTCAATCCATATGGAATGGGCGGGATTGGGTACGTTCCATTCCCGGAGTTAACCTTCCTTCGACCGAAGAGCCGCTTTTGACCTATGATCCAGTCAACAAAGGAATCCTGCTTTTCGGAGGAGCAAGACTAGGAAAAAATAATTACAGTTTCTCCAATACGACAAGGCTTTGGAAAAACGGGAAGTGGACGACTCTTCGACCCAAAACCTCCCCTTCTCCTCGGTACGTTTCGTCTTTTACGACTGATACAAAAAGAAACAAGATTGTTTTTTGGGCAGGAGGAGACTCGGATTTTGTTCGTGGTCGACACTACGCCAACCAGACATGGGAATGGGATGGAAAGGACTGGAAGGGGATCCTCAACCCAATTTTCCCAACGATACGTTGGAGGGGAACCATGGGATTCGATCCCGTGAGCGGAAAATGCCTGTTGTTTGGTGGAACGACAGGTCCTTTTGGTGTTTCGGTATATTTAAACGACCTTTGGTCCTGGGATGGAAAGGTATGGAGGGAGATAAAAAAAACGAAGGGTAAACCTTGGCCCTCGGTTCGTGGGTGGACACAGCGATTCGTGTTTCATCCCAAATTGCAACGCCTTCTTTTAATTGGAGGAATGGAGAAGGATTCAAAATCAGGATGGGTTTTTCATTCTGATACCTGGGCATGGGACGGAAA
>DROQ01000127.1 GCA_011321845.1 Planctomycetota bacterium
ATCCCCCTGCAACCACTCCCGCAGCACGGCCAGGGCCTCCCTCTCCCCCTCTTTCTGGAAGACCCATTTCTCATCCTCGCGAACCAATGGTTTCTCCATCCCAACCCCCTTCAGATCCCCCATCCTGCTTTTCCTTTCCTTCTTCCTTTCGTTCTGCACCCCAACAGCTTATCCCAAGCCCCCTGCTCCGTGGAGAGGATTCATGAGGATCAGCCGAGCCAGCCTTGACTCTCCACTATTCTCCCCTAAAGTATTGGGCCGAAAGCTGGGATTACGAGCTTTCCCGACCTCCGATCCTTTCATCTCTCAAGAAGGGAATTCTTTCTCTTGAGGGGGAGCGAAGGTCGGAAAACCTGGCCGTACAGAAACGTCGAGCGAAGCAATTAGGTCGATCGCAGAAGGTAGGACGGGTCCAAGGGTCCCCCAGGCTCTTGATCTTTGTTGGAGGAGCATTTGCAGGTTCTCCAAAAAAGAAAAAGAGAACATCTGGGCGGCATGCTTGGGTTCTGTCCTGTTTTTTCATCCTCCGTTGTTTTTCTCTTCTTCGTTTCTGATGGATACTGCCTTCCAAAAACGATTGATACCATTATGAACGCCGAACTCGTCCGCTATATCGACAGCATCCACCGGGATCGGGGGATCGACAAGGAGGTCCTCTTTGTCGCCCTCGAAGACGCCCTGACCACGGCGATCCGGAAGCACTACGACCTGGATGACGATTTCTATCTGAACTTCGACCGGGAGACCGGCCAGATGGAGTCCAACTACGAACTCCAGTTCGAGGAGTTCGGCCGCATCTTCGCCCAGACCGTCAAACAGAATTGGTTCACCCGCATCCGCGAGGCGGAGCGGGACGTTCTCTACCGCGAGTTCGAAGAGAAGATCGGCGACATCATCACCGGAACGGTCCAGCGCTTCGAAGGGGACTCGGTGGTCGTCTCCCTGGGCAAGGTGGAAGGCTTTCTCCCCCGCTCCGAAAAAGTGCGCGGTGAGATCTACCACGTCGGAGACCGTGTCCGCACCCTGGTCCTGGATGTCAAGAAGGTGGGTCTCAAGGTTCGGATCACTCTTTCCCGCGCCTCCACCGGACTGGTCCGTCGCCTCTTCGAACTGGAGGTCCCGGAGATCGCCGATGGTATCTTGGAGATCCGCAAACTCGAGCGTGAGCCCGGCTACCGTACCAAGATCGCCGTCAACTCCACCGACAGCCGCGTGGACTGCGTGGGCGCTTGTGTCGGAGTCCACGGCACTCGGATCAAATCCATCATCGACGAGTTGGGCGGGGAGCGCATCGACATCATCCGCTGGACCGACGATCCCCAGCAGATGTTGATCAACGCCCTCAAACCCGCCGAGGTCAGTCACATCCAATTGGACGAGGTCACCCACAAAGCCCTGGTCCTGGTGGAGCCCGACAACCTGAGCCTGGCCATTGGACGGAGAGGCCAGAACGTTCGGCTCGCCTCCCAGCTCACCGGCTGGGACATCGACATCATGACTCGGGCAGAGCTCGAGGAGACCCTTGCCCGGGAAGAGGAGGAGGAACGCAAGCGCCTCGCGGGCGAAGACGGCATAGAAGCCACAGGAACGACAGAGACAACAGGAACAACAGAGGCAACGGAAGGAGGGGAGTTGTCCGCGGAAGAAGGGGCGAAGGGGGAGGCTGAGCCGACCGAAGCCGCCGCGACTTCGGAGCCCGAAGGTTTGACGACCATTCCCGCCTCGGATCTCCCTCAAGGGACTCCTGGAGAGGAGGCTCCCGAGGATCCGCTTGCCGAAGCTCCCCTTGCGGAAACTCCGCTGGCGGAAACCCCGCTTGCTGAGGCTCCACTTGCGGAAACCCCGCTTGCTGAGACCCCGCTTGCTGAGACCCCGCTAACAGCCGCTCCCCATTCGGAGGCTCCGCTCGCCGAAGCTCCCCCGGCTGAAGCGGGGTCGGCAGATTCCGGACTCGCCGAGTCCCCAGAGAGTGGGACCCTGGAAGGGGGAACGGGGGAACATGCGAACAACGCAGGAACGAACAACAAAGGGTTGGAAACACAGAACAAGGAAACCGGCAGCTCGGGCGAAGAGTCGGCGGAACATTCGGCGGAGAAGCCCGCGTCTTAAACTTCATCCCTCCTGACCTCGCCTCCCCACCAATGGCGACCCAGTGAACGGGTCCGAGATGGAAACCGGGGGGAAGGGGACAGGGGAGAACCATCAAAGAAACATCGGTATTTGTTGAATCAGAGGTAACAACTTGGCCAAACGTAGGGTTTACGAAATCGCGAAGGACTATGGGATGAAGGGCCCGGAGCTGGTCCGCATTCTTCGTGACCTTGGCTTCGAAAAGGTCAAGACCCACATGGCGGTCCTGGACGACCCGGATCAGATGCTGATCGAGGTGCGCCTGACGGCGAACGGCTATGCCAAGAAGGCCGCCGCCACCGGGAGCCCCAAGGGACCGGTCCGCAAAAAGGCTCCAGCCCTGCGGAAGAAGGTTGGACCCAAGGCGAAGAGCGGAACGGCCACGAAGGAAGAGGTCGGGGAAGAAGCTGGAGATTCTGGCCCCCACCGCAGGGGTCCCCAGCCCAAGGCTCCCGCCGAATCCGCTCCCGCAAAAAAACCCCTTCTGAAAAAGAAAGGGCCTCTCAAGCGCAAAACGGAACCCGCCCGGGAAGCCCCGGAGGAAACCAGCACGGCGGAGCCCCCCACCGAACAAACCCAGCCCGAAAGGGCCACGGCGGCAACCCCTCCCATCGTCGAGTTGGAAGGGAACCAGGCCTCCACCGAGAGCCGGCAGGCGATCTCTCCCCCGGCGCCCGAGAATGCCAGCGAAGCTCCCAGTCCTGCTGCCCCACTGGAACGGCAGGATGAGGCTGCTGCTGTCACCGACACTCCAGAAGAAGAGAAGGGTTTGGAGGAGGCCTCCGCCGCGGCCAGTCCTCCCCCTCTGACCAGGGCTCCCGAAGCGCCGACGGAGGAGAGCCGGAAAACCGAGTCCCCCAGTCAGGAACAGGTCTCCCCCCAAACCCAAGAACGTGCCGCCGTCGCTCCAGCAGAAGAGGCCGCGTCCGAAGGAGTGGATTCCGAAGGCGAAGAAGAAAAGGGCGAGAAAGAAGAGAAGAAAGAAGAGCCCTCCGGCAAAAGTGGAATCCGGAGGCTCCCCCAACCCGAACGTCGCGCCAAGATTCTTGGCCGCATCGAGCTTCCCAAGGAGACGATCGCCGACGCCACACGCCGCTCCGCTCCAGGAGGAGCACGCAATCCGGCCAACGTCGACCGCAATCTTCGCCAGGCCGCGCTGGAACAGTTCCGCTCGCGCTCGTCGGGTGGTTCGCCCTTCCGCAGGCAGGGAAGCCCCTTTGGACGTGGGCCCGGAATGCGCGGAGGACGTGGCAAGGGTGGTCCAACCAAGAAAAAGCGGAATCCCCTCGCGCCTCCTCCTGGCATCGATCCGGACAAGTTGGTCCAAGTCGAGGCACCGGTCACGATCAAGAAGCTCTCCGAGGCCCTTGGGCACAGGGTCAACGAACTCCTGGTCGTCCTGCTGCGGCTCGGTGTCAAGGCCAACATCAACTCCTACCTGGACACCGACCAGGTCGAGCTGGTGGCACTCGAACTCAACCGCAATGTCGAGGTCACCGAACAGAAGGACGTCGAGGAAGAGCTTCTCGAGGAGCTGACCAAAGAGCACAAGGAGATCGGCGATGAGGGCTTGACCTCACGGCCCCCCATTACGACTTTCATGGGACACGTGGACCATGGCAAGACCTCCCTGCTCGACGCCCTCCGGGATTCGCAGGTCGCTCGCGGAGAGGCCGGTGGGATCACGCAGCACATGGGCGCCTACAGAGTCCACCGGGGAGACACCGACATCGTCGTCCTCGACACTCCCGGCCACGAGGCTTTCACCGCCATGCGAGCCAGGGGTGCGCAGCTCACCGACATCGTCGTCCTGGTCGTGGCGGCGGATGACGGGGTGATGCCCCAGACCGAAGAGGCCTTGAACCACGCCAAGGCGGCCGAGGTCCCCATCATCGTCGCGGTCAACAAGATTGACAAACCCGGCGCGAACCCCATGCGGATCCGGCAGCAACTCGCCACCCTGGGTCTTCAGCCCGAAGACTGGGGCGGAACGACCCAGTTCGTCGACACCTCGGCCCTGACCGGCCAGGGTCTGGACGAGCTGGTCGAGAAGATCGGTCTCGAAGCCATGGTTCTCGAACTCCAGGCCAACCCCGACAAACCGGGCTCCGGCCGCGTGGTCGAAGCCAAGCAGACTCCCGCCCAAGGAAATGTCATTTCCATGATCGTCCTGGATGGAACTCTGCGCAAAGGGGACTGGGTCCTGGTGGGCCAGGGAGCGGGCAGGGTGCGCCTGCTCGTGGACGATCAGGGCAAGCAGATCAAAGAGGCCGGTCCCGGAACTCCGGTGGAGATTCTCGGCATCCCCGAACTCCCCAAGCCCGGAGACAAGTTCCACGTCGTCAAGGACGCCAAGGCTGCCAAAGAGGTCGCCGGCCAGCGCGCGGCCAAACAGCGGACGAGCATCCTCGCCGAGAAATCCAAGGCCCGCATGGCCGACGTCAAAGCCCAGCTCGAAGCGAAGAAGATCGAAGAAATCCGCCTGATCGTCAAGGCCGACGTCATGGGTTCCCTCGAACCCATTCGCCAGAGCCTCGAAAAGCTGTCCAACGAGGAGGTCCGTGTCCGGATCCTGCACGCGGCCCTCGGAGGGATCTCCGAAACCGACGTGAGTCTCGCCGACGCGTCCCAGGCTATCCTGATCGGTTTCAACTCGGTTCCCGACGAGAAGGCTCGGAAACGCGCCGAAAAAGCCAACGTTACCATCCGTCACTACAACGTCATCTATGAACTGATCGACGACGTCAAGCTGGCCATGGAGGGGATGCTGGCCCCCGAACAAAAAGAAGAGGTCCGGGGTCACGCCGAGATTCGCAAGGTCTTCCGGTCCAGCAAATTCGGGAACCTCGCCGGCTGCATGGTCACCGACGGCAAAATCAACCGCAACTACCAGATCCGCCTGATCCGGGATGGAGTCGTGATCTTTACAGGCAAGATTGCCAGCCTGAGGCGTGAGAAGGACGACGTGCGGGATGTGCGCGAAAACTTCGAGTGCGGGATCAAGATCCACAACTACGAGGACATCCGGGAAGGGGACATCATCGAAGCCTTCGAGGTCCTCGAAGTCAAACGGACCCTGGCTGACCTGGACTGACTTGTGGGCTGACTACGATGGGAGGGTGAGTGGATGCGCTTCCCCCCCACGAACCGCTCCAGCGCGTGGCCCTTTTGTTGGTGAACCAAGAGCACAATGCTTCATATTGGAGTCCTTCAATTCGAAATGGAGATCCGCTGGTCCCAGAGCCTCAAGGACAAGCGTGCCGTTCTCCGCAGCCTCAAAGACCGGATCCGGCGCAAATTCAATGTTTCCATCTCCGAAATCGAGGAGTTGGACAACCATGTCCTCGCTCGCCTGGGGGCAGTCCAGGCCTCCAACGACACGAAATACCTCCAGGGGGCTCTAGAGAAACTCCTCCAAGTTCTCAAGACCTGGCCCGATGCCGAGTTGGTAGACTACCAGATCGAGATTCTTTGACCCCCTCTCAACCCCGGAAGCTTGCATGCCCTATTCCGAACGTCGCCTCGCCCGCATCAGCAACCTGATCCGACAGAAGGTTTCAGAACTCCTCGTCAAAGAGATCCGCGACCCGAGGATCGGCATCGTCACCATCAGCCAGGTCAAGCTGGACCGCGAACTCCTGGTCGCCAAGGTGTTCTGGTCCACCCTCGGCGACGAGAAGGCTCGGAACCTGACCCAGCACGCCCTGGGTCGGGCCCGAAAATACCTCCAGGGAAAGATGGGTGAAATTCTTCCCACACGGACGGTCCCTAGATTGGAGTTTCATTTCGACCCCTCCGTCGAGGGGAGCATCCGCGTCTCTCAGTTGATCGAAGAGTTGAACCAGGAACGCGCATCCCGCGAACCGGTACAAGAACCTGGCCAAGAGAAGAATCCTCCCGAGGGTCCTCCACAGGATCCTCCAAAGGATCCTCCACCGGGTCTTCCACCTTCTCCGAACAGGAACGAATCATGAAACACAGAACCTTCCTCCCCTTTCTCGCCATCGCCTTTTTCGCTTCCACCGTCCTCCTGACCGCGGCCCCCCAGGACGACCAGAACGCAGATCCCAGCAAGAAACCCAAGCAACAGACTCCCGCCGGGGAACCCGGCCGGGAAAGCTCTCCGGTGAACAAGCGTGTCCAGGCTCTTCTGGACCGCATGCTCCAACAAGAGTCCTTCCTTTGTCGGGCTCGGTATTCCATCCAGAACCCCCTCACCGGCATCATGATGATCGCGGGTCGAAACCCCGGCAAAAAAGCCAAGAAGAAAAAAGTCGAAGTCCTCCAGACCCACAAAGGCGAACTGGACTTCTGGGCCGCCGACCGAAAAAAACCGACTCTGTTCCGCCAAGGAGGTCTGTGGGTTCTCCCGATCGAGGGCGATTACGCCCTGGCCCAGGATCGAACCCAATGCCCCGAATGGAGCCGCAAGATCCTCCCCGATGGCAGACTCTTCACCAAAGCCCTCAAAGCGCTTCTTCCCCAATGCCAGTGGAAGAACCTGGGGAGCGATACCTATGACGATCGACCGGTTCTCGTCTGGCGTTGCAGGCTCTCAGGAAAAGCGGCGCGGCAGTTCCACGTCTCCCATCTGACTCAGGATCCCAGCAACTCGGCCATGGGTTTCATGTTGGTCCTGAATCTCCCTGGGATGAAACAAATCAAAAAGCTGGATGTCCAGTTGGAGATCACTCTGTATGAGGATCCCGCTCACAAACTTCCCATCCGCGCCACGATCCGCACCTTCCTTCCCCGAAAGATGGGGAACGGTCCGGGAGGAGTCATCATTCAGGTACAAGGCAACCAGGACGAGGAAGAAGAGGAAGAAGGAAAGGAGAAGGAAGAGATCGAGGGTGAGACCAAGACCCACAAGCTCGCGGGAAACCTGGAATTCCTCTTCTCCCGCTGGGGCCGTGTCAAGGCTCCCACCCTCCCGGAGACGGTAAAACACATGCTGGAAGGAACCCTTCCCCCCCAAGAGAAAAAGTAGAAAGAAGGCTTCAGAGGTTACGCTTTTGGGGCAGATTGCCGCTCTCCCCCACTCTTCCGCGCTCGTAGGAAGGGACTCTTGGGTCCCCACCCACCTTTCGGTTGGGTGGTGTCTTTCCACTCGCGTTCGCGGAGGACTACAATGCAAATCAGCGAAATCCTCGGCCTCTCATGGGGCCTTCTGGCTGGACTCGGCCTCTTGACGAGCCCCTTGCCCGGGCAAGGGTTCCAGCGCAATTCGGGGGAACGGGCCTACCGCCTCCTCCAAAAAAAATACGACAAGGACGGAGACGGCAAGGTCAGCCGGAAGGAATACCCCCGGGGGCGGGAAACCTTTGCACGTCTCGATCGCAACGGGGACGGATTCTTGACCCTCGAAGATTTCGGGGGAGGGCGGGGACGAAACCGGGAGGCCATGAGGAAGAGGTTGCGCAGGATGGCCCTCCAAAGCGCTTTGGGGAGCTATTTCAAAAAGGCGAGGTCCATCGATCACAAGGCATGGATCCGGTTTTTGAAGGAATGGGACGTGAACGGGGACGGAAGGCTCGAGGATCTGGAAGCCATGGAGATCGGCCTTGCCCCCCGGACTGTGCGCATGCTCATGGGTAGCTTTGGACTCCGGAGCGCGGGCGGAAGCCCCAGTTCCCTGGACCTGAGTTCCTTCGCCCAAAGCTATTTCCTCCTGGACGCCGACGGGGACAAGATCCTCAGTCGCGCCGAGTTCCTCCCTCCCAACCGGGGAAGCGCGGGGTCCCGCGCACCGCGCAAGGGGGAGAAAGCACCCGACTTCAACCTCCCCAGGGTCCACGATGCCAAGAGCCTGGTTCGCCTCTCCTCCTTTGCCGGGAAGAAGCCTGTGGCCTTGATCTTTGGCAGCTACACCTGACCCCCTTTCCGGAATTCGGCCGGTCGGCTGAAGAAGCTCTATGAGACCTACAAAGACAAGGTCCAGTTCTTGATTGTCTACATCCGTGAGGCGCATGCCCTCGACAGCCCCTCCCCGATGTACACCGTCCTCGTGGAAGACCCCACGAACCTCGGCGAACGGCTCGAAGTCGCCAAAACCTGCATGACCAGGCTTGCCCTCGAACCCATTCCCGCGGTGGTCGATCGCCTGGACGACAAGGTCAACAAGGCCTATGCCGGCTACCCCGATCGGCTCTTCCTGGTCGGCAAGGATGGGCGCATCTCCTACGCAGGCGGTCGGGGACCCTTCGGCTTCAAACCCGCGGAACTGGAAGCAGCCATCAAAAAAGAACTCGGCGCCCAAGACCATTGATCCCCCAGCCGGGGAAGTGAGCGGGAGCTAGTCTTCGTAACGCTTCTCTCGCTCTCGATCCAGGGCTGGGCGCTTTGAGAGATAATCTTCTACGTGGAGGATGTATTCCTCCATCCCCTTACGCAGCCTCTCCCCCAGAGAGGCTGCGTGGGCCCGCAGGACATCCTGCCAGGGCCGGTCCCAGATCGTCCAGCTGTGAGGGTGGATGAGGGTGTGGATCCGATCGAACTGGCCGAGCTTGGTGCAGACGCAACCCTCCCGCCAGTGAAAGCCGCTGTCGCCGAAGTAGCGGATCTCCCGCACGAGGGCGGGCTGGTAGGCATCCGCATGCTCCCTGGAGATCTCCGCCAGCACAGGCCCGGTCGCGGGTTGGTGCTGGGCGATCGTCCTGGTTTTTCGCCCCAGGATCTCCTCGAAGAGCCGCAGGTCCCGCCGCACCCCCTCGACAGGATCCATCCCCCGCGCCAGAAAGAAGCCGGGCTCATAGTGCAGCCCCAGCTCATGCCCCAGCTCCTCGACCTCCTTCAGGGTCTCGAGGACACTCTCTGCCATCAAGTTGTAGGTCTCCGCATGCAGGCGGTAGTAATACGTCGTCCTCACCCCCTCTTCGGACTCCAACCGGGCCATCTCCAGAGCGGCCCAGGGGCAGATATCCACGTCATGGCGGATCAAAAAGAAACGATCGGAGGGAAGGCCGAAGGCCACCTCCTCCACCCGGGGCAGCCGATAGCCGAGGCTTTTGGCCTTTTGCAGGAGAAAGCGGTAATGGGGGAGGCTGTAAGCGTGCTCCTCGCTCATAGCCACCCCCCCTCGTAGGTCCAGGTCCGGGGTTCGAGCCGGACCCCGCGCTTCCTCAGGAACTCCCGGAAGGAGGAAGCCATGGGACCCAGGACCCCCTTGATCCGCTTCCGGCCGAGGTCCACGAGGATCCCGTCGCCGGGAAAGGTCTCCCAAAGCTCCTCGGGCACCTGGGAGGCGACAAGGAGCCACTCCGCGGCCCCTCCACCCGCAGCCTGGGGCAAGCCTGTGGGTTCTTCGACATAGTCCAGGCGATGCTCCCTCCCCTCCACCCGGCAGAGGAGGCTGTCTCCCTCTTCCCCGCAGGGCAGGCCCCGGAGGCGGAGCTGCCGCCCAAATTCCTCCAGCAGCTCCCGGATGAGCCGGGAGCGATCTTCGGGACTCAAGGCTCTCCGGGCCGCCTTCATGTCCTTGGCGGGGACGCCTCCAAAGAGGCGCCCTTCGGGGACATCCGTCACCAGGGAAGAGCCGGAGAGGAGGATGGAACCCCGCCCCATCCGCACGCCGGGAAAGAGCGTGCACGAGATCCCGATTTGGCAGCAGTCCTCGATGCGGATCCCCGCGAAGCGGTTGGGGTAGCCTTGGAGAACATCCAGGCCAAAGGAATGGGTCATCAAGGAGGCCTGCCGCGAAACGACGACCTCGTCACCGAGGACCAGGGGGCGGCAGGGATTGAGGTGGACATGTTCCCCCACGAACCCATGGGAGCCCACGCGCAGCTCGGCCTCGGGATCCATCGCCCCGCCCCCCCCGATCTCCACGTCGGGAGCGAAGTAAGCGTTGGAGCCGATGCGTACCTTGCGACAGCGCAGCCGTAAGCGGGGTCCGAATTGGACAAGGTCCCCGCAAACCAGGTCCTCGGCCTCGATCCGTCCCCCCGCCCCAAGGTGAAAACCGCTCCCCAGGACCATGCGCTCGGCCAGGATCAAGGCTCCCTCCCCGAGAGTGGCCGAAGGTCCGATGATCGCCCCGTGTTTCCGGTAGAGGGCCAGGCGAAACTCCGAGGAGAGCCTGCCGAAACTCTCCCCCTCCGCCCGCAGGAAGGCGAGAAAATCCGGGGCCAGGCGGCCGTCTCCCTGCCCCCCGGAGCCATCATGGGGGGAGCCGCTCTGGGCGGCCGCGAGGACATCCTCCAATCGGATCAAGCCGGAGGGACCGGTCCCCGGAATCGAAGCGAGATCCAAGCCCAGGGCCCGAGCCTTCCTCCGTGCAGCGGGAGCGGCTGGGACCTTGCCGGACTTGGGGCCGGAGTTCTTCGAGGGAAGCTCCTCAAGGCCGGATTCCTTCTTTTCCGCTTCTTGGGGTTCTCTTCGCGCCTCCAACATCCGATCCAGGGTCGCCTGGGAAAAAACCTCCCCCTCCTCACCAAGGAAGGCGAGGGGGGTCTGCAGAAGAACCCGCTCCCCTTCCCCCACGAGGCGCCTGTGGAGGACCCCAGCTCTCTCCGCTTCGATCTCGAAGCTGGCCTTGAGCGTCTCCACCACGCAGAGAGGCTGTCCCTTTGCAAAGGAACTCCCCTCGGGAAGGAGCCAATCCACAAGGACGACCTCCTTCTCTGCAGTTCCAAGATAGGGGACAAACAAGAAATCCGGCATTCCCGACTCCATCGACCAGAAACCCCTGCTCGCCCAAGAAAAGGGAAGCGAGGGAGTTTTCCCCCAGAAAAAGTGGGGGAGAGACGTTCCCGATGGTCCGAAACCATGAACCTTTCGGGTTCCACAGCGGGATCATAGGGGGGGAAGCTCAGGTTTCATCCGCTTTCAAGAAAACCGCCCGGTCTCTATTCGAAATCCAAACAGTTTTTTCCCTTTGTCCTTCCCAGAGAAGGTTTCACAAAATTTTGATGTAAAGAACTTGCTGTGAAATCCATGGATTGCTTTAATCAATTCCGTGTCTTCCATTGCCTAGAAGATTCTGTTTCACCTCTTTTTTGCCTCTTCCTGCAACTTTTGATGAAGTTCTCGTCTTTTTCCACGAGGCTTCCCCCCAGGAATTAACATTTTTTATGGATTTGCTTGGGCCCTTCCAAGGATCTCGCACTCCCTTCGGAAGAAGCCCTTCCCCCTTCATCATGGATTCCCTACAGGAATAGCCCGAACAATGATGCAATACCCTCGATCCGGATATCCCCTTGTCCCCCATCTCCTTCGTGAACTCTTTGGGAGGATGGAGGTTCCCCCAGAGCATCAGCACGATCGGTACAAGTCTTTCTCGGACCTGGACGAGACGGTTTGGGACACCCTGGGAGAGGAAGTCTCCAGAGAACTGGCCAAAAAAGTCATCGTTCAGATGCAATCCCGGCTCTCGACCATCCCCAAGGTGATCCGCCAGCGCCCCCTCCCCAAGATCCCCGCCGACATCGAAGGAAAGGACTTGCCCTTCTCCAACCGGACCCGGTTGAGCCTGGAACGGGAAGGGCTCCTCGACCGACTGCATCTCCTTTCGGGCCATCCGATCCAGGCGGTCCTCGAGTTTCGGGCCTTTGGGGGCAAATGCCTGCTCGACTTCTTGACGATCCTGGAGAAAACCCTGAGAGACCATCCAGAGGGCCTCGTTCCGATGGAAGGGGAACTGGCTCCCATCCCCGAGCCGCCTCTCCCCAACCCGAAGAAAAAGCAGGAGAAAAAAGCCAAGAAGACTCGGGCCCAAGGAGTCTACCCCCGGGAAGGGGATCCCCTCGCCCCCAAGATGCTGCGGGAAATCTTCCAGAACAAAGCCCTTCCTGAAGGCTTGGATCTGGGGCAGGCTGCGGAGGGTGAACCCCTCTTCAAGACCTTCGCCGACCTGGACCAGAGAGTCTGGGAACATCTTTCCAAGGAGACATGCGAAGAACTGGCCGCAATGGTCGCCAAACGCATTCAGTCTCGTTTCTCCACCCTCCCCAAGGTGATTCGCAATCGAAGGCTCCCCAAGATCCCGGAGGAGATCCATCTCCACCACCTCCCCCTGACCAACCGCACCTTTTTGAGCCTCGAACGAGAACTCCAATCCGGCAGTCTGGCTCCCCTTTCCGGAAAAACCATCAGCGAACTCCTGCAATTCCGCGCCTTTGGTGGGAAATGTCTCCTCGATTTCCTTTCGGTCCTGCAGAAGACCTTGGAAGCCCATCCCGAGGGCTGGCAAGAGGTCAGCCAACCTCCGCTGTCGGCGGACTCCCAAACCGATGAGGAGGGCGAGAACGCGACCGGAGTCGCGGGCGAAGAGCTGGCCGAGGAAATGGTCTCGGAACCCGTCCCCACCGTCTTCGATCCCAAACGCGCCCGGATCAGCCCGGAACTCTCCAGCAAATTCGAGAACCCTCCACTCAAGGTCTTCCCCCGAGTGGGCTTCCCTCTGATCCCGGAGATTCTCAGGGATATGTTCGTTCGAACCAAAATCCCCGAACGCCTGGGCGTCCATGATGCGGGATACAAGGTCCTCTCCGATCTGGACACCGCCATTTGGGAAAAATTCGATCCCGAAACCTGCGAAGCCCTGGGAAAACTCGTGATCGCGAGGGTCCAGTCCAGGCTCTCCACCATTCCCAAAGCTCTTCGCCTCCGACGCCTCCCCATCTTTCCCAAGAGCCTCCGGGTCAAGGACCTCCCCCTGATGAACAGAACCAAGCTCAGCTTGGAGAGGGAAGGACATGTAAACACCTTCAACAAACTCTCGGGCAAGAAGCTCCAGACCGTCCTCGAGTTCAAGGCTTTTGGCGGGAAATGCCTGCTCGATCTCCTGACTTTGTTCGATGCCACCTTGATCCCGCTTGACGAAGCACCCCCAGAGCTCTTGGAGACCAGGGAGGAAGGTCTCCCTGTCGCCCAAGGGGAATCCAAATGGGAGGTCGGGGGGAGCATTCCCGGCCCAGAGCTACGGCCCCTAAGTCCGAGGCAGAAGATCCCAGCAGCCCCCCCACCCAGCTCCAAGGATCGCCTCAAACCCGAAGAGGGTTTGTTGCTCCGGCAGTGCGAACACCTCGGTAAGAGGCTCCTGGGCAAATCCATCGGGCTCAACATGGAAGAATTCGTAACCAAGATGGCCGCCAAAGCCCCCAGGGGCATTCGGATGGACCAGATTTCCCGGATCCTCCCCCTTGTCGAGGACTTCGCCTGGCTCAGCCCGGACAAGAAGTGGTTCACCTTCAAGAACAGGATGAACAAGTACAATCCCGTAGTCCATCGCATCCAGGAAGTGGTGGCGCAAGGGAAGACGAGCGCCGACTCCATCTACAAGGAGCTGGGAGAGGATCCCGGCCTCCGCGGGAGGCTGGTCCCCAAGGCCCTCTTCCCCAAATTCCTAAGCCTCCTCCCCGGGATCCAAAACGTGGCCCGCAAAACGCAGGGTCGGGAGGACAAGCTCGCCTTCCTTCGCAAAGCTTTGGAAGCAGTGGAAAACTAGAAACAGAAGGCGGTCGGATCCTTGCCGCCTTCCTGGGACCGACAGCCTCCTGGCAAGCGAACCCAGAAACGGGAGCTGGGCTCGCTACAGAGTTTTCCCGCTATAGGATTTTGAGGCATTTCCCTGCCCAGGGATTTTCCACAAGGTTTTCCACATAGTTTTCCACATTTTTCTTGGGTCCCTTCCCTTTTCCCGCTTAGGATCGAGGAATCTCTCTTTCCAACGGTGACCATGAGCGAATGGACCGCAAACTTCGATGGGACCGATCCCTTGATGGATCCAGTCCAGACCGGCCTTGACCAGGCAAGCCACTGGGTGCACCAGATCCTGGCCCTCCCCCACCTCCGTTCTCCCCTTCTCCGGGAGTGCCTGGAGTCCTTCGGGAAGACCCTGGGTTTGAGCCGGCTCGTTCTCCGAAGAGAGGAAAGGGGCAAAGACAGGCTCCTGCTCACCCTCGACCTCGAACCCCAGGGTTCCGGACCGCGGGGCGCTTCCCTGGCCCTGGGTCTCAGCCGGGCCCAGGAGCCCTTGGGGGAACTCCTTCTCTTCCGTTGGCCCAGCAAGGGTGGGTTCTCCCCCCTCGAGGAGCGCTTGATCCAACTGGTCCAGGACGCCCTGGCCACACGATTCCACCAGGATCTTCTCGAAGCCCAGGTCGGCCTCCTCCAAAGACAGCTCCCCCACATCATCCTTCCCCAGCTCCGCCAGGCGAGGCGGCTCGAGACCCTCGGAGAAATGACCGTTGGGCTCGCCCACGACCTCAACAACATCCTGACCACCGTCCTGGGGCAGACCCAGATGGCCCTCTCCGAGCTTCCCCCGCAGCACGTCTGTTACACTCCCCTCAACTCCGCCCTCCAAGCGGGAAAACAAGCCTCCCAGCTGAGCCAAGGTCTCCTCTCCTTTGTGCGGGGCCGAAACCTCCCCAAGACCCGGCTCCATCTCGGCCCCTTTTTGAGAGATCTCCGCCCCTTCCTCCTCTCCCTCCTGGGAAAGGAGATCCCTCTCGAACTCGAGATCGAATCCGAACTCCCTGCGGTCCTCGCAGACCGTTCCCGCCTCAAGCAAGCCCTCCTCAACCTGGTCATCAACGCCAAACAAGCCCTCCAGGGACAGGGGGTCCCTGGCTCCGCCCCCAGGGCGGGGGGGCGCCTGCGGATCCAAGCCCGTTGGGCTGCGGCAAAAAACAGAGTGCTGCTCTCCATCGAGGACAACGGTCCAGGCATCTCCCTCGAACTTCAAAAGCGCATTTTCGACCCCTTCTTCTCCACCAAGAATGCCAAAACCGGCGGGCAGGGGACGGGCCTAGGCCTCCCTACAGTCGCGGCCGTCCTCCAGGAACACGGAGGCGAAATCGAAGTGCAGAGCGAACCGGGAGCCGGTTGCCGCTTCATCCTCACCCTCCCGGTCTCCTCCACCTACCCCCAAAGCTCGGGAAAAGGCAGGCCCGGTTCCTCGGAGCCGACTGGCAGCTAAGGAAAGCAGCTAGGGAAAGCAGCCAGGGATAGCAGCTAGGGATCGGGCCCAGGGGGTGGCCGCTAAAGATCGTGGCTAGGGGTAGATGCGGTAGAGCATGCGGGGAAAGGGAATGCACTCCCTCAAATGCTCGACCCCACAGATCCAGGCGACCGTGCGCTCCACTCCGAGGCCGAAACCACCGTGCGGAACCGAGCCGAAACGGCGGAGATCCAGGTACCAGCGGAAGGCCTCCTCAGGCAAGCCCTCCTCCCGGATCCGTTCCTCGAGGACCTCCAAATCCTCTTCACGCTGGGCACCGCCGATGATTTCCCCGAAACCCTCCGGAGCGATCATGTCGACCCCCAGGGCCAGCTCCGGATTGGCGGCGTCCCTCTTCATATAGAAGGCTTTGATGGCGGCCGGCCAGTGGGTGACCATCACCGGGCGATCGAAGGAGTTTCCGAGGAAGGTCTCGTGCGGCGCCCCAAAGTCCTCGCCGGGTACAAAGGTCTCGTCCCCCGACTCCAGCAGCATCCTGGCGGCCTCCTCGTAGCGGATCCTCGGATAGGGAGTCTGGGAGGCCGGCTCAAGCTTGGAAAGGTCCCGTCCCAAGACCTCCAGATCCTCTCGACGATTCTGAAGGACCCTCCTCACAATGTAACTGACAAAGTCCTCCGCCAAGAGCATCACATCCTCCAGGTCGTAGAAGGCCGCCTCGGGTTCCACCATCCAGAACTCCGTCAAGTGGCGCCTGGTCTTGGACTTCTCTGCGCGGAAGGTGGGTCCGAAGCAGTAGATCTTGCCCAGCGCCATGGCCGAGGCTTCGCCATAGAGCTGCCCCGACTGGGTCAGGTAGGCCATCTCGTCGAAATACTGGACGCCGAAGAGGTTGGTGGTCCCCTCGCAGGCGTTGGGGGTGAAGATGGGGGAGTCCACACAGGCGAAATCCCGATCGTAAAAGAAGTCCCGGATGGCCTTGAGCACCTCGTCCCGCACTCTCATGATCGCCATTTGCTTCTTGGAGCGCAGCCAGAGGTGGCGATGCTCGAGCAAGAAATTGGGACCATGCTCCTTTTTCGTGATGGGATACTCCCGGCTCTCCCCCACGAGCACGATTCGGCTGGGTTGGATTTCGACCCCCGAGGGAGCGCGCTTGTCTTCGACCACCTTGCCGATCAGGCGGAGGCTGGACTCCTGGCTCATCTTGGCGGCTGTCTCGAAATCCTCGGGCGAAACCGCGTCCTTGGAGACCACGGCCTGGACGATCCCCGTCCCGTCCCGGACCTGCAGGAAGTAGAGCTTGCCCTTGCCCCGCTTGTTATAGAGCCACCCCTGGAGCAGAACCTCTTCTCCGATGTGCTTTTGGAGGTGGCGGATCGTGACGGCCCGATGGCCCTGGAAAACTTGTTCGCTCATGTCGATCGTTGCAAGGAAGTCTATGGAAAGGTCGTATAGCTGGACTTGAGGTCCATTTCGAGGATCTCGCCCCCGCGGACCACGAGGCTCCCCTTGACGGGCATGCCACCACGGCTTGCCTCGACCACCACCCGAACGGCGGAATGGGGATCCACCCCTTCGAGATCGGAGACGATGGAGATCCGTTCGTACCCGAGCTGGGTCAACCTCCCCAGGACGAGTTGGGGAAGAGATGTCTCCAGCGCTGTGGACGCCCCCATGACAGGGACCTCAAGCGGGGCTTCCTGGGGGCGAGCCAGAAGATCCCGGATCTCCATCAGCACCACCTGCAGGTCGGCCACCTGGGTCTCGATCCTCTTGGTCCCCAGGGACTGGAGGCCATTGCAGAGTTCCCGGAGCCGCTCGTTCAGCTCCGAGATCCCCTCCAGATCCTTGAGATAGCGCTCATAGCGCCCCAGCCTCGTGTAGAGGATGATGGCCAGCACGATCAGGGTGACGAATGTCAGTGAAAATTGAAGAAGCGGTGTCACAGTCCCTCCAGAATCCCCTGATGATCCCGAATCCGGGGAAAAGAGCAAGGAGTCCTCTGCAGAATGTCCCCGGAAGATTATCGCTTGGGGGAGCGGGACGCTATTCTTCCCTCCCATGTCCACAAGGCTACGCATCATCATGGCGGCGATCCTCGGAGGGCTCCTCGTCTTCTTGCTCTTCGCTCACCCCGACCGCGAAGCCATCCTGGAGGTCCAAGGCCCCCACCTCTTGGGAAAAATCCTGAAAGACCTCCAGTGGGAAAAGACCCCTCTCCAAATCCGCCTGGGCTCCGAAGAACTCCGGCAGGGAAAGACCGGCGAGGCCTTCGCCAAGGCCCTGGAAGACCTGCCGGAAGGAAGCCCGGTGAAGAAGCTCGAGCTGCGGACCGAAGGGAATCTGCTGGTCCTCCGCGAAGGAGACAGGCTCCTCGGCAGCAAAGCCCTCGCGGACTCCTGGAGCCTCCTTCCCCCCTTTCTCGCCATCCTGCTCGCCATCAGCCTGGGCAAGACCATCCCTGCCCTCCTGCTGGGGGTCCTCTTCGGAGCCTTTCTGGTGGGAGGAGGTCCCTGGGCGGGGATCCGCGTCTTCGCCGGAGACTATGTCTATGGACGAGCCCTCGGAGAGGAGTTCAAACTCCAGATCCTGGGCTTCATCGTCCTGCTCTCGACCGCGGTCGGCCTGATGACCAAGGCCGGAGGCATCGAAGGTCTGGTCCTCCTGGTCCGCCGCTTTGCGAGGACAGCGAGGTCCAGCCAGATCGTTGCCTGGGTCATGGGCCTCCTGGTCTTCTTCGATGACTACGCCAACACCATTGTGGTCGGTTCCACCATGCGCCCCCTGCTCGACCGGATGAAGGTCTCCCGCGAGAAGCTCGCCTACATCGTAGACTCCACGGCCGCTCCTGTGGCCGGGCTCTCCGCCCTCTCCACCTGGGTCGCCTACGAAATTTCGCAATTCTCCTCCCGCCTCCCCGAGGTCACCGCCCCCAACGGCCAGCCTTACACCCAGGAGATGGGCTTTTCGGTCTTCCTCCAGACCCTCCCCTTCCGCTTCTACTGCATCTTCACGCTCTTCTTCGTTGTTGCCACAGTGCTCTTCAAGCGGGAGTTCGGCCCCATGCTCAGGGCCGAGCGCCGCGCCCGTCTCAGCGGTCTGGTCCTCCGCAAAGGGGCAAGACCGATGATCAGCACAGCTCTCACCGAAGCCAAAATGAAGGAGGGCGCCCAACCCCATTGGGAACTGGGCCTCTTCCCCGTCCTCGCCCTCCTCGCGGTCACCATCTGGCAGATCATCTCCACAGGCCTCGCGGGGCTGCAGGCCGATGGGATCAGCAGCTACGGCATCTCGGACATCCTCGGTAAATCCGACTCCTCCTGGGCCATCCTCATGGGGGCCACTTCCGCCGTCGCCCTGGCCGCCCTTCTCCCCCTCCTACGTGGAACCTTGGATCTCGCCGAGGTCCTGGTCACCGGGATCCGCTCTATGCGGGCCCTCTGGTTCGCTGTCGTCATCCTGATCCTTGCCTGGTGCATCGGCTTCGTCTGCGACGACCTGGGGACCGCCCACTACCTTGTCGCCATGGCGAGCGACGGCTTCCCCGCTCCCCTTCTCCCCTCCATCCTCTTTCTCCTGGGCTGCTTGATCGCCTTCGCCACGGGCTCGTCCTGGTCCACCATGGCCATCCTCCTCCCCAACGTGGTCCTCCTCGCCCATAACCTGGGAAGCAATTCGGGCTTCGGTGGCCCCGCCCTGATGGTCCTCTCCATCGGCGCGGTTCTCGAGGGAAGCATTTTTGGCGACCACTGCTCCCCCATCTCGGACACGACCGTGCTCTCCTCGGTGGCTTCGGCCTCGGACCACATGGACCACGTGCAGACCCAGATCCCCTACGCGAGCCTGACCATGCTCGCTTCCCTAGTCTTCGGCTACCTTCCCGTGGCCTTCTTGAGCCCCAAGCTCTGGCCGCTCTGCTTGCTGGTGGGCGCGGCTTTTCTCACCTTCTTCCTCTTCTTCGTCGGCAAGAACCCAGAGTTGCCTGTCGAGGCGGAGTCTTGAGGAGATTCCTCCCCGTGGGTGGCTTGCTTCCGCCCCTGGGAAGCGGCCTGGAGGTGCAGAAGTTCTTCCCACTCCCTCCCGAGCGCCTTCTCCCGGGGGTGGGTACCCTCGGCCTGGAGAAGGTGGGCGAAGGAGGCAATGGCCTCCCAGTCTCCCTTGGCCCGGAAATACTCGAGGGCTGCCTGGCGTCCCCGGAGCCGGTCCCGCTCTTGGGCTGAGAGCCGGGGGGGAGCCTTCTTCCTGGGCTTCAAACGGGCTTTCCGCTCCTCGTTCCTGGGGCTCTCCCCCGAGGAACCAAGGGGAAAAGGGACAAAACCGGCACTCAGGATCAGGGCCAGGAGGGCCAGGAGGATCCAGCGCAGTTTCTTCCGCCCTCCCTTCCTACGCCCTGCCATCCTCCATGCCTCCATGTTCGGAACCCTGCGCTACCTCAAAGAAACATTCTCCCCCCCTCTCTCGAAGGGAAAACCCCTTTTCCTTGAGAATTTGGGGGGCCCAAGGGGAATTTCGTCCTGGCACGGCTTTTGGTAATGGTTCCAAAGAAAGCCAAGGTCGATTGACTCGGGTTCCGCATCGGGGCGGGAGACCGGGTGGCACGGACAATCGACCCTGGCTTCTTTTTTATCCTAGCCCATTTGGGGGAAACGTGGGCGTTCGGCCCTCGGCTCAGAGGCTGATGAGGTTTTCAGAGACCTCGACGACCAGGGCGATGAGGGAGAGACCGAAGCCACCCAGAACCAGGAGGACAAAGCTGTGGAACCAGCCGAGCCCCAGGACCCCTCTGCTCGAGATGAACCAGGCGACCAGAATCAAGAAGAGGAGCACCCCCAGGATCATGAGGCTTGGGTTGGGAACCAGGAGGACCCCCACCAGGAGGACGAACCAGAAGGCCGAGGCGGCCAGGGCCCGCTGCTTGGTGATGGAATCCACCCCAAGGATCCTTCCTCCCAGGAGGAAGCCGATCCAAAACAGGAAAAGCAAACCGAGGGCCACAGAGATCTGGGTTTTGAGGTCCGCGCCATAGAACCAGGTGTAACGGTCCAGGAGGCGCCCCTCCTGGAGCGGAACGGTCCAAGGATTCCGGGGGGCCATGGTGGAAGCCATGGACCCTTTGGGACTGGGGACCTTGGGTTTGGGTGAAGGTGTTTTGGTTCTCGGGGCGATCCCACCTGGAGCGGGAGGGACTTGGTCCCCCCGGTTTTCAGGGGAAGAGGCCCCTTTGTCCGCGTTTTCTCCTGGGGCGGGTTTGCCCGGAGCAGGAGACTCTGTAACCCCGGGAGAGGAATCCTCGGCGTCCTTGACGAGGCGTTTGATGTTCTTCCTCTGCACCAGGAGTTGGCCGAGATCGATCTCCAACAGAACAAACTTGGAGGTCTCCTGCAGGAGTTTGCCATGAACACTCTTGCCGTTTTTGAGATGGACCGTCACCCCGCCGGAGGGACCTAGCCCAAAGAGCAACGCCAGAACCATTCCCAAACATGCAAGCATGGGGAATCTTTCGACCGCAGCGCGAGCGGGGTTGAGCGGCCACCCGGGCCCTTTGGAAAGGCCCATGGGGTGGATGCTTGGGGGAAATGTGGGCGAGACCCTACTTTCCCACGCGGATCAGCCTGGTAAATCCTCCAGGGAAAGGCCCAACAACATCACGTCATCATCCAGGGGCGTTCGGCCAATGTGTCCTCCGAGACGGTCCCGGACACGCCTAAGCAGGGCCTCGGCCCCGAGTCCGTGGGAACTCTCGAGAACCTCCTGGACCGCTGCCTCCCCCAAAAAGTCTCCCTGGGCATTGCGGGCTTCGAAGAGGCCGTCACTGCAGAGAAAGAGGAGGTCCCCCCCTTCGAGGGGAAGGGGTCCCTCGGTGGGGAAGCTCATGCCCTCGTCCAAGCCCACAACGGAAGAAGAATTGGTCAGGGGACGGACTCCAGCCTTTTGGACCAGCCAGGCACCCGAGTGCCCCGCATTGACCCAGCTGAGGCGGCGGGCACCCGGTTCGCCCTCGATGCGGGCCAGCAGCAGGCTCATAAAAGTCCCCGCTTCCAGGCCCGCCACAAAGCGATGGTTCATCCGGGAGACCACCTCGGAGAGATCCTCGAGAATCTCCAGATAGGAATGCATGGCGGCCTGGACAGAGTGGGCGATCAAGGCCGGCCCGATCCCATGGCCGGTCACGTCCCCGAGAATCACCGAGACTGGCCCCTCGGGATCGACGATCACGTCGAAAACATCCCCCGAAGCGCGCGCCACGGCTTGGTACCAGTGGGCAACCTGGATGCCGGCCGGCAGCCCCTTGGGTTGGGGCATAAGCCGGGCTTGGATCTTTTGGGCGAACTCCAGCTCTTTTTCGAGGCGGACCTTCTCCAAGCTGGCCTGGAACAAGCGGGCGTTCTCGATGGAGAGGGCCATCTGGTGGGCGAGAGCAGCGAAGAAGTGCAGGTCCCGAGCCTTGAAGCCCTCCCCCTCGGCCCTGGAATCCACATAGATCAGTCCCAGGACCCCGCTTCGCCCTTCGAGGGGAACGCACATGACCGAACGAAGCTTGAGATCGTAAACCGACTGGCCGAGGTCCAAGGCCTCCCGGCTGGACTGTACGACGGAGGCCACCGGCTCGCCCGAGGCGAGGACCTTTTGCGTCACCGATTGGGAATAATGGGTATCCAGGGGAAGGTCATGGCCCTCGCGGTCGCGGGCCACCTCGACCCGCAGTTCCCCCTCTCCTTCTCCCTCGAGAAGCAGCAGGAACCCCCGCTCGCTCCTGGTCACTTCCAGGGATTTGTCCACGAGGGACTGGAGCAGAACCGAGGGCTCGAGGGTGGTCGCAACCTCCGAGATGGCGTCCAGCAGGAGCTGAAGGCTCCGCCGGTCTTTGGTCGGATCCCCCGTCAGGAAATCCACCGACTCGGCCAGCGGGTCCCCCTCCTCTCCCCTTTCTTTTTTGCGAAATGGATTTCGAAACATGAGGGCTCAGATTCTGTCCGGGGCGCCCTACGGGCGGAAGAAGAAAACTTTGGCGAAAGCACCCAGGATTCCTGCAGGAACCCATGGGGATCTCGGGAAAAGGGGTCTATGATACTCCCTTTCTCCGGTCCCTAGATCCCGACTCCGAATCTCCGATGAAAATCGACAAACTCACCTTCGAAAATCACGTCGAACTGCGGCTCCGCGGCGAATTCGACACCTTCTACGCCCCCAAGCTCCAAGAACTGGTCGACGAGATCCTTGGGGAGGGCTACCTGTTCGCCATCTTGAACCTTCGGAAGGTGCGCTTCATCAATTCCACCGCCCTGGGCGCCATCATCAAGGCCTACAAACGCTTCAAGGCCGAAGGAGGGGATCTGGTGATCGCCCAGCCTTCCCCCTTTTGCAAAAGCGTCCTCAACAAACTCGGCATCGACCGCATCGTTCCCACCTTCGAGACCAACGAGGAGGCCGAGGCTTTCCTCGAAAAAAACATGCTCGAGCAAGACGCCCCCAAGGTCCTCGGAGAAAGCCGCGTCCTCTTCTCCTTTCCCGACGAGGATCGGCGCGCCAGGATGGGCCGACACCAGAACGGCCACGGCCGCGTCCTGAGCGTCGACCACGAAAAAATCCGGTTCCAGTGGAACGCCAGCCTCCGCGACCTCGACGGCCAGGACATGATCGCCCTCTTCCCCCAAGGCTCCGAACTCCACGTCAAGTTCCAGGTCAAGCTCTGCAAAAAGGGCTACTTCGATGTCGACGCCATCATCGACGAAGCCAAACTCGAGGAAGTCGAGGGCCATCCCTCAGTAACGGTCACCGCCCACTTCAAAGAACTCAGCGAATCCGACCGCCTC
>DROQ01000128.1 GCA_011321845.1 Planctomycetota bacterium
CGCTGAGCTTGAGGTTGTAGGGGATGTCGATCT
The DNA here is from genome assembly GCA_011321845.1 of Planctomycetota bacterium. Taxonomy (GTDB): domain Bacteria; phylum Planctomycetota; class UBA1135; order UBA1135; genus HyVt-539. The sequence goes on from DROQ01000128.1 coordinate 34, forward strand.
TGATCGTCCGGTCCCGGAAGGCCTCCATCAGCTCGTTGCTCTGCAGCTTGCGGTACTCGGGCTCGTTCGTGTGCCCGATGATGACCTCGTCGATGTCCGTCTGGGCGAACTTCTTGGGTTTGATCTTGTGCTCCTGGCTCGCCGAGAGCAGGTCGTAGAGGAAGGCCACGTCCAGCTTGAGCACCTCGATGAACTCGATGATGCCCCGGTTGGCCACGCAGAACTCCCCATCGAAGTTGAAGGCCCTGGGATCGCTGTCCGTCCCGAACTCCGCGATCTTGCGGTAGTTGAGGTCCCCGGTCAGCTCCGTCGAGTCCTGGTTCTTCTCGTCCTTGGGCTGGAAGGTCCCGATGCCCACCCGGTCCTTCTCCGAGATCAACAGGCGCCGCACCCGCACGTGCTGCATCACCTTCTCCCAGTCGCCCCGGTACTTGTGCATCAGCTCCTTGTACCAGTAGCGCGAGATCGGCGAGAGGTCGAAATCCAGCTTGAGCCGGTAGGAGGCCCGCAGCTTGTCGTTGAGCCGGTCCAGCAACTTCTCCCGCGCCTCGGGGGGCACCAGGAGCAACGGCTCCTCGTTCATCATCGAACTCTGCACCTGGTCCTCGATGATCCAGTCGAAGGTGTAGAGCGCCCCCTCCGGTTTGGCCGAGTATTCTTCGAGCCCCTTCTTGAGCAGCCGAACAATCGTCGACTTGGACGAGCCCACGGGCCCGTGCAACATCAGGATGCGCCGCTCCGGGCCAAAGTGGTGGGCCGCCGCCTTGATCACGTTCATGAACTTGGCGATGGACTTGTCCAGCCCGAAGAGCCCGTCCCGCCCTTCCTCCATCGGATCGTCGAAGAAGTTGTAGTGGACCGTCTTCTCCCTCCGCTCCTCGCTCTCCGTGACCCCATAGGAGAGGACCATGTCATAGACCCTCTGGTAGGAAGTCCTGCAGATCAGGGGGTTCTCCTCCAGCAGCCCCAAATAATCCTGAAAGCTCCCTTCCCAATGTTCATCCGCATACTTGGACGTATCCACCGTCTTCCGGACGAGTTCCATCAATTCCTGATGTTCAGTCATCGCTTCTATCCCTCCGCCTTGCCAGCGATCGATCCCCCGGACACCATCAAAACAGGATCGAATCGGACCCCGAGGGAACTGTCGGAAATATCGACCATATCGGAAGTCCCCCTTGAACGGGAACCCCCCTTGGCAGGAGAACTTGGCAACCCCATCTCCCCCCTATCCCCTTTATAGGCCGAATCTAAGCCTAGGTTTCAACAAAGATGCGGTGAGGATGGGCCAGCCTTCCCTGTCAAGAAAGCTCGTCGATCCTTCCAGCCCCCTGCAGCCTGCCGGACGGAACCTCTCCATTGGAGTCGGGCCAACGGTTTTTTGGGAAAAACGCTCCTAGCCGATCGGGGGACAAGAGCTTGTCAAAGACCTCAACGTCTCGTGGATCTGATCCGCCCTATGCGCTTTTCCAAGGCCTTGGCCTCAGCGCTTCGCTCGGTTTCATGATACAGCGCCACAAGATTATCAAGGACTTTGGCCACAAGAGGGTGGTCTGGGCCGAGCGCTTTTTCCAGCATGGTCAGCGAACGCTTGTAGAGTTTTTCGGCCTTGTCATAGGCCCCACGCCTGTAGGCGAGCACCCCAAGGCTGTTCAGGCTCGATGCCAGATCGGGGTCACCTGGATCGAGGACCTTCTTTCGGATCTCGAACGCGCGCTTGTAGAGAGCCTCGGCCTTTTCAAAGTTCTCCTGGTCGAGGTAGGAATCGGCTAGGTTGTTCAGGCAGGTCGCCACATTGGGGTCGTCCGGGCCGACCGTCTTCTCCATAATTTCCAGGGAGCGTTTGTACAGCGGCTGGGCTTTGGCATGAGCGCCTTGGATAAAATAAACCGCGGCCAGGTTGTTCAGGCTTGTGGCCAACCCGGGATCGTCGGGATCGAACACCTTTTCCCCGATCTTCAGCGCCCGCTTGTAGAGCGTCTCGGCCTGTTCATACTCGCCCCTGTTGAAGTGAAGCAACCCCAGGCTGTTCAAGCTCACGACCATCCTTGGAGATTCAGGCCCGAACTCCTTTTCGGCAAGCTCCAAGGCCTTCTTGGCGACCTCTATGGCACGGTCGTACTTGCCTGCTTGAAAGAGTTCCTCAGCTTCATTGTCCAGAGTATCCCACTGAGAAATCGCCTCCAACCCTTGGAAAATCCCATAAAGGAAAGAGCCAAGGATGATCAGGATGAGTGGAAGGATCCTCTTGAAAAACATGGGGTGGACACTCCTCGTTCGCTAGTCCTCTTTCCTCGGGATGGTTTGCCTTAGGGATGATTTGCTGAAGGGATTGCCGTTGAGCCACAACGAAGACCCATCCTCTACTCATTGTTGCAGCCCAACCGACCTTTCGTCAAATCCTCTGAAGAGCACATCCCTTGATGACCCAAGCCCTTAAAACCGGAGGGATCCGATTCATTCCACTCCATCACTTCCCAAGGGAACCTCCCATGTCCAGGCTCTCGGACAGGGCTTGCAGGTAGCCTCTCTTGAGGGCTTCTCGGGGGGGGATCCGGGGAAGGCGGCCGCTGAGCCTGCTCCAGAGGTGATAGGGGAGGGCGTAGCTGGGGAGCTTGGGGAGGGGGATTCTTTTTCCGCGGTCCAGGAGGAGGGAGACGTTGACCTTGTCGTCCAGGCTGTAGCGAAGATCTCTTCCAAAGATGGCGGGGAGGTGGTCGCTGGTCAGGTAGAGGAGGGAGTTGGGATCTTGGTCGCGGATGGCTTGGATGAACCGGGCGAGGGCATGGGTCCGGTAGCGGAATTGGTTCAGGATGCGGTGCAGCTCGGGGCTCTTCGCGCTTCCATCCTCCAGGGAGCAGAGGTCGGGCCGTTTTTTGAGGTTGCGCTCGAAGGGGAGGTGTCCGTAGGAGCCAAGGATGTAATTGAGGATGGGCTTTTTCTTGGAGAGGAAGCGGGCTTCGAGGAAGGCCAGGTTTTGGGAGAGGAGGTCGCCGTCAAAGATCCAGGGGTCGCCGGGGACTTCCTCGAGGTAGCCGGGGCCCCCCAAGAAGTGGACTTCGTCGAAGCCCAGGCTCTTGTATGCGAGGACGGAGTTGAAGAATTGGGGAGGGGTGGCGATCGTGGCGACGCAGTGGTAGCCCTGGCGCTTCAGGGCAGCGCAGAGGGAGGAGATGGCCCCGCCCTCCATGAGGTTGAACTCGACGCTCTCCGCGAGGGCGAGGGCGGGCAGGCCCGTGAGGACTTCGAACTCGGTCTGGGGGGTGCTGCCTCCATAGATGGGAGTCTCCACCCGGTCGAATTCCTCCGTTCCCCCCTCGCTTAGGATGGAGGCCAGGGCGGGGGCGAGGGCCTCTCCCCGAATTCGGATCCCTTCGACGAGCCTCGGATCCAAGAAACTCTCCAGGACGAGGATGTGGAGGTTGCGCTTGTGCGGGATGCTGCCTTGGAAGCGTGGGGTGGCTCGGGCCATCACCTTGAGCTTTTGGAGCTTCTCCAGGGTGGCGGCTCGCCGGAAGGAGTCGTGGAAGACCGAGGAGAGGCGTCCATTGAGCTGGAGGTTGCGCGTCTCGGACCATGACACAAAGGGCATGGTCTCCTCCATGTAGACCCGGAGGAGCCCCGAGGCGAAGAAGCCGCCCAGCCCCAGGAGGACCAGGCCCCTGAGGAGGAGGCTTCGCCGGCGGCGCCCGGCCTCCATCGCCTTCCAGCCCCAACCCCAGCGCAGGGCCGGAACCAGGAGGGCCAGAGCCAGGAGCCCCAGCGCGGCGTAGCCCAGGCGCGGACTCATCCCCAGCAAGGCTCCGAGGTTCTTCCAATCCGAGAACCGGGCTCCCCGGTGCAGCCCAAGATAGAACCCGTCCAGGAGGATATAGAGGACCAGAACCGGCAGGGCCGCAAGGGGCCAAGAGAGCCACCTCCAGCCCCTCTTTCGCATCGGCAGGTAAGACAGCCAGGCAAGCACCAGAAACAGGGGGAACTCCAAGCGCAGCAGCTGCACCGAGGTCCCCCCATAGGGAACCCATGCGCGGCTGAGATCGCAGTAAAGGTACTGGAGCCCCCCCAAGACAAAGGCAAAAACGCCCCCCCAAAACAAGCGCTTTCCCCATGGAGGAATGGTTTTCAAAGTGTATCCAGAAACCGAGACGTCAAATAAAGGAAAAGGCCCAGGGACACCAGGCCGGAGATCTGCCTTCTACTTCCCCAACAACAACGGAACGGGAAGGCTGGTCGAATCGATCGAAAGGGTCTTAGGATTCAACACCACAAAGGCGTGATCCAACACCTTACCCTTGAGGCTGAGAGGCAGGCCAGGGGGTAGGAGGAAGGCCGACTGGGCCCTCCCCTTGGGGTCCAAGACCCCAAAGGCAGGTCGGAGAAAGACACTGGGCTGCAAGATGGATAAGACCGTGTAAGCATCAGGATTCAGGGGTAGCCAGCGGCCCTGTAACCACATGCCTGGGAGGATCCCGCTCATGGAACCAAGGATCCAATAGAACTTGCCCGCATGCTGGACCCCGCCCTCCAGCAGCAAGCTTTGCTTGCCTCCCTTGGAAAGGGAGAGCAGGTTGTTGTTCGCCGCGGAGAAAGAGAGGGGACGAACGGAAGTCACCGCGATCACTCCTTCGCCCATTGTGCCTCCATATCCAAGGAAGAAATCCGGCACTCCATCCCGGTTGAGATCACCAGCAGGAGCCAAGACCCAGCCATAGGTGGAAATGAGCGGAGGAGGATCGTATTGCCGAATCAACTTGCCGGTCTTCCCGGAATAGAGAAAGACACTCCCCCTGTTGTGGCCCACCCAGGGCCTTGGTTGACTAATGAGATAATCGGCCCGGCCATCCCCATCCGCATCCCCTACTCCGCTGACCGCAAAACCAAATTCAGATTGTGCCCACTTGCTCCCGATGTGAGTCCGGATCACGGTTCCCTTACCCAGGGAATAAATTCGGGTATATCCTTTGTTTCTCAAACCATTGGGCGCCCCAGCGATCAGATCCCCCACCCCATCCCCGTCCACGTCCCCGAGGGCCCCCAAAGTACTTCCCATAGCGTCACCTTGACTATCACCCTTCCATCGAAAGAGCAGCTTGCCAGTCTTCCCCGAACGCAATTCAACATATCCCCCTTCCCCCCCAAATTTCCCAGCCTGGTAGGCTCCAATGGCGTAGTCGTCTATAGCGTCTCCATCCGCATCTCCAGCATTCACCACGGTAGTCCCATAAGAATCCAAGATCCCCTGGGAACCCAGGGATTTGAAAACTTGCTTCCCGGTTTTCAGGGAGAAAACATAGACGGCACCCGGGGTAACTGCGGAACTGGTTTTTTCCAAAGGCGCCCCTACGACCAAACGGGGAAAACCCAAGGAAGAAGGTCCGTTCAAAAGAGCTAAGGAATAGCCAAAAAGAGCCCCATTAGGACCTGCCTGAAGTTTTCGGAACAAGCTTCCATCCTTACCCGAATAGAAGCGAGTTTCCCCGGAAGAGGTTAATGAACCGGTTGCTCCCACAGCGAAATCAGAAATGCCATCCCCATTGAGGTCTGGCAATTTAAGAAAACTAATTCCCAAGGAAAAAACAGAACCTTTTCCCGCTTTTTCGAAAAGAATATGCCCATCTCTTCCTGAAAAAATTCGAAACATTCCCTTAGAGGAATTACCTTGGGATGGATTGGCAAAGGGGTTCCCGACCGCGATTTCGTTCCAGCCATCCCCATCCAAATCTCCAAGGGCGGTAGGACTGGTAACCAGCCTCATTTGACTTTTGTCACCCCGAACGGTCAAAACACGGTATTGGGCAACAAGGGGTAAACTCAGGAGGGAAAGGGTAAGAGCTGCTTGGGAGAGGGTGGTTTGGATGGAGTTCATTTTGGGGCCTCAAAGAAAAGAGGGGTTCATAAAGAAGGTGGATCCGGAGGATAACAGAGGGGAGGCTTCCCAGGGAAGCCCCGGGAAGAGGCAGACCCCCCCAGGTAAATTTCATGAACCTTCGAGCTTTCCCCATTCGGCTGGCATTTCTTTGGTGTAAAACCGTTTCCCCTATGAAGGTTCCCAAACGTTTGGTTCTCCTGGTTTTCGCGGCGCTGCTGGCGCCTTCCTGTTCGACTTCGGCGCCGGTCGAGAAGAGTCCGGTCTCGGGCAAGTTGGCGCTGGAGCATGTGAAGAAGATGGTCTCCTATGGGCCGCATCCGGCGGGGAGCGCGGCCCTGCTCAGGGTGCGGGACTACATCCGGGGGGAGCTCCGGAAGATGGGGCTCAAGCCCGAATTGGACAGCTTTACTTCGGACAAGGCCAAGGGGATCCAGTTCCACAACATCGTCTGCAGGATTCCGGGGACGCGGAAGGGGGAGAAGCGCGTTCTGCTGCTGGCGAGCCACTATGACTCCAAAAAGACACAGGGGCATCCGCTGCCGGAGCAGAACTTCCGCTTTGTGGGGGCGAACGACGGGGGGTCCAGCTCGGGGCTCTTGCTGGAGGTGGCGCGTTATCTCAAGGCGCATCCGCTGCCGGTGGAGGTGCGCTGCGTCTGGTTCGACGGGGAGGAGAGCATCCCCTTCGACTGGGGGGAGGGGGAGATGGCGATGTTCGGGTCCAAGCACTACATCAAGAAACTGCGCAAGGAGTTTCCCAAGGAGAAGGATGTGGTGGAGTTCGTGCCGGTCATGATCCTCCTCGACATGGTCGGGGCCAAGGACCTCTCCATCAGCCTGGACACGAACTCGGACATGGAGCTGGTGCGCATCGTGGCGAACACGGCGAAAAGGCTGGGTTATCAAAAATACTTCTTCCGAGAAAAGACCCAGGTGACGGACGACCACATCCCCTTCCAGAACTACGGGATCTCGGTCCTGGACTTGATCCAGTTCGGGGGGGAACGGACGGGGACGCCGACCTGGTGGCACACGGAGCGGGACGACCTGACCATCCTCTCGGCCAAGAGCCTGGAGATCGTGGGGCACACGCTGGTTCGTTCGCTCCCGGACGTGGTGAAGAAGTTCTACAAGTAGCGGGGATGCGAGGGTTGAAGAGGCTCCGCTCGGTCGGCTGGTTCCTTGGCTGCTTCGCCCTGGCGGGAGGGCTGCGCGCCCAGGGCAGCCCGGTCCAGGTCGCGCGGGCCTGGTGGTCGGCCTGGTCGCAGGGCAAGGTGGACCTCCTGGCCCCCTACCCCACCAAGGCGCCGCGCTTCTTGGATCCGCGCTCCAAAAAAGTGCGGGAGACGATCAAGGCGCGGGGACGTTTTTTCTATTGGTCCAACGAGACGGAGCTGTCCTTCATCCTCTCGGCGCTGGGGGCGCAGCCGGGGGCGGAGGCGCGGGGGCTGCTCTTCCGCTTCGCCCTGGCCCAGGTCGGCAAGAACCTCGAGGCCGAGTGGAAGGCCCCGGCCTCGCAAAAGCGCCAGCCCTGGCTGGTCCGCTCCATGGCGATCCAGGCCCTGGCGCGCTCGGGGGACCCGGCCATCCAGGACCAGGCCATCGGCCTGCTCAGCGGCAAAGCCCCCAAGGGCATCCGGGGCGTCTCCCCCCTGCTCGCCAGGCAGGTCGGCGCCCTCATCCTCGCGGGGCGCGAAGGCCCCGTCCCCCTCCCCCGGATCCAGGCCCTCCTGAACGCGCCCGAGCCCCGGACCCGCGCCGCGGGGCTCCAGCTCTGCGCCAACCTCGGCATGGTCTCGGTCCTGGACCTCGTCCCCGGGCTCCTGAAGCAGGAGAAGGACCTCCGCCTCCGCGTCCTGGCCTGGCGCAGCCTCGCCGGCATCCTCTCGGGCGACCCCAAGGAGCTGGGCGAGGCCGCCCCCAAGCGCGCCGCCGCCCTCGGCCTCGCCCGCCGCCGCCTGCTCGCCGGCGACACCCCCATCGAGGAACGCCTCGCCATCTGCCGCATGCTCTACGCCGCCAAGCCCAAGGAGGCCAAGGCCTGGCTCCCCGCCCTCCGCGCCCTGCGGGAGGACAGCTCCTCCCCCCGCCTGCGCTGGTGGCTGGACGGGATTGACGAGCTGCTGGGCCCCAAACGAGGCCGGCGCCGCCGCTCCCGGCGCGAGCGCCCCCACCCCAGCTACCCCAAAGATCTCCCCCGACTCTTCGGCCGCCCCGCCCTCGGCCGGCGGGTCCTGATCCTGCTCGACAGCTCCGCCGCCCTCACCGGCCCTTGGTATCCCCTGGATCGCAGGGGCAAGACCACCCGCCCCAAGGCTGTCCCCAAGAGGACCCTCGGCCAGGCCGCGAGCGAGGAGATCCTGCGCTTCGTGGGCGCCCTGTCCAGGGACCAGCGCTTCCGCC
>DROQ01000129.1 GCA_011321845.1 Planctomycetota bacterium
CGGGGGCTCTCGCGACCACTGCATACCAGCCTGGGGTGAGTCCTACAGAGTGGAAACGGCTCGAAGGCTTGGCTGGCTCCCCCATCAGGGCGACCTGCCTGGGACTGGGTTGAACGAGGTCGGCCTGGAGCGAGCGCAGCCAGGCCAGCTTGTCCCCCACTGCTTCGGGGATCCGGTGGAGGGTCCAGTCCAAGGACCCCAGCGCGATCCCTTTTCCCGTCTTCGCGTCGACAAAACTCCCATGGATCTCAGCGTCGTGCAGCCCCACGTCCTTGCTCGAATACTTGCTCTTGAGCTGGAGTTGGAGGCCCTTTGTTCCTGCTTGGACGCCCGGGAGAGTAAAGGGCGAATAGGCCAACCCTGCCTGGGGGAAGCATAAGGTGTAGGCTCCTTCCCCGAGGCCTCGGATCTCGAAATTCCCCAGCTTGTCCGTCCAAGCGCTCATCGACTCCGCCCAGTCCCCAGGCCGGTAGGCACGGAGCTGGACCCCTTGGACCGGCTCGCCCCGGATCCCCAAGACCCTCCCCTGGATGCGAAGCCCGGGCTTCATCAGGACCCGTCGCAGATGCAGGCCAGGGCTGCGGACGGCGAAGCGCTGCAAAATGCGCCGCCCACCCCACTCGGTGTAGCGCCCATCGAGAATCAGGACCTTGTCGCCGAGGAAGCTGCCGGTGAGGAGGGCCTCCCCCTTCGCGTCGGTCGCCCCAACGGACTCCTTGATCCGGATCGCCTGTTCCTTGCCCGGGAGTTCACGCGCGAGGCGGAGCCGAACCTTGGCGAGGCCTCTGCCCTCTGGGTCCACCACCTTGATCTTGAGTTGATAGGAACCCTTGGTTTCCTTGCCCCATGGCACGAGGACCAGGGGGGAGAGGCGCATCTCTTTGCCGGCCTCGAGGAGGGTGCTTCCTCCCCGGGCGTCCCGAAAACCCGGGAGCCTCGCGCGCAGCCGGTAACGCAACCCCTCGGGGGCGTCCACCGGCAGCTTGAGCACAAAGGAGCCATCCCGAGCGCTCTTGGTCTTGGCCTCGTGGAGGGGGAACTTGCCGGAGAAGGCATCGCTGGTCGCGAGGATCTCCGCGCCCTCAAGCGGACGCCCGTCCTTGTCGCGCACCAGGCCCCGGAGGATCCCGCTCGGGGCGCTGGCCTTGCCGGCGCCTTTCTCGATGCCGTCCTGGGGACCTTTCACCCTTTTGCGCCCCCCTTGGACCGCAGCTCTTGGGTCCTCCGCCTTGGCCGAAAGAACCGCAGGATCCTTCCCGCTCCCCAGGGCCAACATCCCCGCGCGCTCTTGCGCAGGCTTCTTCGCGCCCCCCCCGTCTCCCTGAAAAAAGGCGAATCCGCCCAGCCCCGCCAGGACCAGCCCGAGGGGCAGCAGCACGAGAGGCTTCAACAACAGCGAGAGCCCCAGGGCCTTGCCGCCTGCCAGCCCCAGGAGCTGGGCCTTGAGCCCGCTGGGCACCGCGACCTCCTTGTGCCTCAGCACCAGCTCCGAAAGCGACAGGCCCGCCAGCCCCACGCCCCTCCTCCTCAGCCGTGCACCCAGCCTCTCCAGCCCACGCCGGATCCGATCATGCACGGTCGACTCCGCGCAGCCCAGGAGTTCGCCCACCGCCGCGAGGCGGAAGCCCTCCTGGTAGCGCAGCACGAGCGCCAGCCGCAAATCCTCCGGCAAGGCCCCCAACTCTTCGGACAGGATCGCAGCCTCATCGGCTCCCAATCCTGGACTCCTCTCCTCCATTCTTTTTCTTCGCATCGCGTAAACCTCCTCGTTTCGCTTCCTGTTTTTCGCGTCTCGAAGAAGGTTCAAGGCCAAGCGACTCGCCAACCAGGCCAGTCGCTCACAAGGCTCGGACCGCCCAAGGATCCCCTCCACATCCCCCATGGCGCTCGCGAAGCACTGCTGCGTCGCATCCTCGGCGTCCGCCCGGTTTCCCAGGATCCGATACGCCGCCGCATACACCCGCTCATGACACCTGCGCACCAAAGCCCCAAAAGCTTCTCGCTCTCTCGCATGCATCCGCGGTCTCGGCTTCATACCTTCTTCTACTCCCGGACGCCCCATTGCGTCCACCCCTACAGAACCCGAGCCCCCCTTTTCTTCAGCCCTTTCTCAAAAAAACCGCAATTCACTCAGTAGGGACCGCCAGTAGGGAACGCCTCCAGACGTTTCACGTAGAAAACCCCGTAGGGAACGCCTCCAGGCGTTTCACGTAGAAAACGCTTCCAAGCGTTTTAGTAGAAAACGCCTCCAGGCGTTTTCACCCCCCCCGCCGAAGCTCCCAATAATCCTGATAAGCCCCCCCCTCCTCCACCGCCCTCCCCCAAGCCCCCTTCCAACGCCCCCCCTGCC
>DROQ01000130.1 GCA_011321845.1 Planctomycetota bacterium
GAGGATCTTTTGCAGCTCCTTGGGTGCGGAGTCCTTCCCTCGGGGGACGGGGACCATGCCGATCTTGAGGAGGGCCTGGTCGATGAGCAACCACTCACGGCAGTTGTCGGCGATGAGGGCGACCCGGCTGCCGCTGGGCCAGCCCTGGGCGAAGAAACCCGCGGCAAGGACCCGGACCTCGTCCCGAAAGCGGCCGAAGGTCCAGGCCTCTCCCCCCGTGGACCGCCCTCGCCGAAGAAACACCCGCTCGGGCCAACGCGCGGCCGCCCGTTCCACCAGGTCCCCCACGCGGAGGGACCGCCATTCTTTGTCCATGGTTTGATTCTGCGCTCGGGGGGCGAGCCGGTCCAGTCCGCATTCGGCGGGAAAGTCCTCCAAGCCAGCCTTGAAGGACCCTTGACTGGTGGCGGGCAATGCTTATCCTTTGCCGCCCTTGCGGGTGTAGCTCAGCTGGTAGAGCACCACGTTGCCAACGTGGTTGTCGTGAGTTCGAATCTCATCACCCGCTCCAGACCTCAGGAGCCCGGAGTCCTTGGACTCCGGGCTTTTTTTTGCCTGGGGGAAATGGGTGATCTGGGGGAAGTGTTGCCGTGGGAAAAGGGGGTAAGGGAAAGGGTGTGCATGTTCCGATGAGAAGGAAGCTTGCTTTCCTCCCAGATGCCTACCGCCACCCAAGACAAGCGCCCTCGGTTCGAGGGATTCGCGAGGCCTTCCCGGCTGGTCCTGGGGCCCTATGCGGATGTATTCGCGGGAGCCCAGTCCGTCCTGGTCCTGGGCTGCGGTCGTGGGCGTTTTATGGACAGCCTTGTGCTCCGCGACGTCCCTTGCCTAGGGTTCGAACCCGACCCTTTCCTCCGGAGGGTGGCCGAGGCAAAAGGATACAGGGTGCAGCCCTCAGGACCCGAGGGGCTCCGGGCTTTCCCCTCCACCTTCGATGGGATCTTTCTGGGGCGTTCGGGGGACGGGATCCGGGGAGAAGGCCTGGCGCGTTTGCTGCTTTTGGTGGCCTTCGCACTCCAACCCGGAGGGACGTTTCTTCTCAGGAGACCGAGGTCCACTCTAGAACCAGAAGGCCCCGGGCAGCTCAGGGCTTGGGCCGAGGCGGCCGGCTTGGAATCTGTTCAGGTGGCTGCGGTCCAGGGAGATCCCCAGGACTTCTTTCTGCATGCCCGGAGGGGAACCAAGGCCCTTCCCCCTCTCCCTCCAGAGGATGAGGCCTCTCTTTTGGACTTCCAGCTCTGTTCCGAGGCAGCTCCCATCGAAGCGCCGCTGCGAAACCTCTACGACCTCGAACGCTTCGAGTCCCAGCGCTTCAGCCAGGGGGGAGAGGACGGTGTGCTCCAGGCCCTCTTCGACCGCATCGGCGTCACCAATCGGTACCTTGTCGAGATCGGTTGTGGGGATGGAGCGCAGTGCAATGGTGCGGCGCTGATCCAAGACGGCTGGAGGGGCCTCATGGTGGACGGCCTCGTCCCTCCCAGCCAGACCTCCCTTCCCATCCATCAGGAGTGGGTCAGCGCGGAAACGATCGTTCCGCTTCTGGAGAAGTATGGTGTCCCTGAGCGCTTCGATCTGCTCTCCATCGACATCGACGGCAACGACTATTGGGTGTGGAAGGCCATTCCCCACCGCCCACGTGTGGTCGTCATCGAATACAATGGCAACCTCCCCCCGAACCCTCCACTCACGATTCCCTATGACCCCAACTTCCAATGGAGGGGGGGAGACCACTACGGGGCGAGCCTGGGTGCGCTCGCCCGCCTTGGCAGGGAGAAGGGATACCGCCTGGTCTATTGCACCCAGGCGGGGGTCAATGCTTTCTTCGTCGATGCGCGTTTGCTCCCTCCGGGTGAGCAACTGGAGGTCGAAGAACTCTACCGCCCCGCCAACTACTACTACCGGGGGCTGCGTTCTTCCCACGACCCCGAGGGGGTCTGGCAGCCGGTCTAGCCCCAGGGGAAAGGAACGCAACTCATTTGGCTTTGTCCGCTCGGCTCCGAGCGGACGATTTTTTTCCTCGACGCCGCTTTTCAAGGATGGCCTTGCGACGGGCGGCCTTTTTCGCTCGGAGGGCTTTGTAGCGGGCTCTCTGTTCGGGGCTGAGGCGGCAGTCCCATGCGGTGAGCCAGGTGCTGGAGACGTAATGGAAGCCTCTCTCCCCGAGGAGGTCGTGCATGTAGGGGAGGTGGGCGGCGCCGTAGTAGATACCGAGCCGGGACTTGCCTTCTTTGAGCTGTTGGTCGAGGACCTTGAAGGCCACGCGGTTGCGTTCGCCGATGATGACCGACTTTTCCCCTTTTTTCCCACCGAAGTTGGCGAGCATTTGTTCGAGGTTGCCGAGCTGCTGGGCAAAGAGGAATTTGAAGTAGCGGGGGCCGTCCTCGCTCAGGGCGCCGGCGAGAATGTGGAAGATGGTGATCTGGGGACCCTTGCCCTCCTGGGCTTGTTGCATGCCCCGGAGCATGACCTTGAGCATCATGGTGGTGAAGGTGAGCCCTTTTTCCTTGAGCTTCTTGGCGAAGCCTTCCGGGCTGAGGTCGGCGTGGACGAAGTTCTTTGCCTTGTAGTCGATTCCATCGAGCTGGAAGCGGAGATCGAGAGCCTGGGTCATGAAGCGCTGGAGCATGGAGATGGGGCTGGAGGACTTGTGTTTTTTGGCGGGGATCGTTCCCTTCTTGGCGACCAATTCATAGAGAAGGGCCTGGTACTTGGTGAAGAGTTTGTTCAACGCTTCGAAATAGGCGCGATCCCCGATGTGCACCGCCCCGATCAGGTCCACGCTCCGGCCCTGGGCGTCCTCGTAGTGGGCGACGGCGGTCTGGTAGTAGCCTTCGGTCTCTCCTGTGGAGACCCAGCGGGCGAAGGACGGGGGCTTGCTTATGGTGCCGGCCGCGGGTCCTTCTCTCTTGGGCCTGGCCCCCTGGGTTGCTTCCTTCGTCGGGGTTTCGCCCTGCTTCGGGGGTTCCCCCTGTTTGACCTCGGGCTTGGCGCTGCTTCCTGTTTTCGCAGGATTCTGTTCCTTTCCGCAGGCGGGGAGGAAGCTGAGGGCGACCAGGAATGGGATGCAGTGCAGTCGGTTCATACCCCCAGCATACCCATGGGAGCTGGGGCCGCTCCGGGTTTTTCAGAGCCCGCGCCGTTGGGGGGGGCATTGGCTGGCGTTCACGAAACGCAGATAGTTGAGGGCGTGCCGCCGCTGCTCGCCGACCCCTTGGACCTTGGGGCGGGGGCGGGTCATGGCCTCGCGGTATATGTCCAGGATCCGCCCGGCGTGCTCCTCGGGGAGGGGGCCAGGCTGGGGAAGGTTTTTTCTGGCCTCCTGGACACGTGAAGGGTTGTCGGCGAGGTCCCTCAGGAGATCCGCCAAGGCTCTCGGGTCGGCCGGGGGGACGAGGAAGCCCCCAGACCCGATGCGCTCGCGGAAGGCTCCCACGTCGGTGACCACGGCGGGGATCCCCAGCTCGAAAGCTTCGTCGAGGACCAGGCCATAGGTTTCGAAGCAGGTGGAGGGGAAGACCGCCAGGTCCAATCCGGCCTTCTGGAGCTGGGGGTATTCGTAGCGGCCGTGGAAGCGCACCGGCAGTCCCTCCGCCAGATCCTCCAGCTCGGCCTTGAGCTCCTCCGTATCGATGCCGCCGAAGAGTTCGAGCTGGATTGAGGGCGCCTCTTCCCCCCCCTGATGGAGGAGGCCAAGGGCCTGGAGGAGGTAGTCCACCCCCTTGCGTCTCGTGATCAGCCCCCAAAAACCCAGCCGAAGCGGTCCTCCCTGGGCCCTGGGCTCCGCCGCACCTCCACCGAAGCGCCGTTCGTGGGCCAGGGGAAGGAGGCGCAGCGCGCAGTCCTCCCGCGCCAGCCCCAGCCCCCGAAGGACCAGGGAGGCTGTAGCCTGGGTCGCCACGATGACCGCCCGCGCCATCCGGAGTTGCGCCCGGGCGTTGTCCCGAAACACGCCGATCCCAAGCGCGATCTCCTCCGGGCTCTCATGCCCCCGCGTCGGGACGCAGTCCCCGCAGGAATCCATGGACACCTCGCGCTCGCAGTGCGTGTCGTCGGGCCGCAGCCGAAAACAAGCCGGGCAGGAGGGGGAGAGGTCGTGGATGGAGAGGGCGGCCGGGATGTCCATGCCTTCGGCCAGCTCGACGATGTTGTCACTGAGGCGGATCCCCTGGTGGACGTGCACGAAGTCTGGTTTGCGCTCCTCCAAAAACCTGGCGATGAGCGCCGAACTCCTGGGGCAATGGGCCCTGTCCCAAAAGTCGCTGTAGGTGTCCGCCCGGTGCAGGCGGAAGGCCGGAAAAGGCAGGTCCTTTCGTTCCTCCAGACAGACCCGCGCGCGGGGCTCGAAACTTCCATGAAGCAGCCAGGGCTCCTGGCCCAAGGCCTGCTGCGCGCGGCAGAGCGCGTCCACGTAGGCCTCCGTCCCTCCCCGCGATTCGGGAGGAAAGCCGTGAACCACGTGGAGGATGCGGAGAGAGCCCTTGGTCGTTCCCATGAAGAAAGGGTAACTTCTCCTTCCCCGCTCCAGCAAGAAAACCTGGAGTTTCTGTCGGGACTCCCGGTTTAGGGAGGGTTCTCTCAACGATCCTTGCAGGTCCTTATGAAAACCACCAAGTTTCTTCTCCTCCTCCTGGCCACGACGGGGATCGTGGTCTCCACCTATTTCCTTTTCTTCCGCTCCGGAGGAGGCCGAGGCCTGTGGGGGGGAGAGGAGGGCCCAAGGGTGGAGGAGCCCGAAGACCTGGGGGGAAGCCTGGAGGCGGATGGCAAACCCCGCGAGGAGAGGGGAGAAGGGCCGAAGGGTCGCGCCCGGGCCCCCGAAGCTGAGGGCTCCCGGGGACGCAGCCGATCCACCCCCGGGGGAGCGTCGCTTTCCCTCCAACTCTTCCTGGATGGGAAGCCCCTCGCAGAGGCCCGCTTCCGCTTGTCGAGAGTCCCCAATGGGACCCGGATGTTCGAAACGACGGATCCAAACGGGAGGCTGCGCTTCGAAGGACTGCCCAAGGGCCGCTACGTGATGGAAACCCAGGATCGACGCGTTCCCAAGTCCTTCCGGCTCGGCCCCTATACCTTGGCCAAGACCCAGAACCTGGACCTGGGAAGGGTCGATGTCCCCGCGGCGGCCGCCCTCAAGTTCCGACTCCTCCGTCCGGATGGACGCCCCTTGGCCGGGACCGAGCTGCGGCTCTTTCATGAGGGGAGTTTCGGGCTTCGCGGAGAGGGGCTTGGTGGCAAAACGGATGAGAAGGGGAGGGGGAGTTTCTTCGGCCTCGCGGACGGCCGCTGGTCCCTCTCCGTGGTGACCAGGGAGTATCCCGTTTTCGAGAAGGGGGTTCGCTTGAACCCCGGGGAGAACATCGACCTGGGGGATCTCCGTTTGGAGCGAGGGTATTCCCTTCTCGGCCGGGTTGTCGATGAACAGGGAAAGGGGCTTGCCCGAGTCCAACTGATCCCTTCGGTTCGGAAGGAGGGGCAGGGGCTCAAGGTCGAGACCTTCGATGGAAGAGCGGCTGTGCTCAGTGATGCCAAGGGACGGTTTCGCCTGGTGACCGGCACGAAGAAGGGGAGCCTTCGCGTGAAGAAGGAAGGTTATTTGTCCCAAACGGTGGAGTATCAGGCCAAGCAGGGTGAGTTGCGCATCGTCCTTGCGCGGACCCTGGGGATCTCGGGGAGAGTCCTGGGAGGGATCCCGGGAACGACCGAGGTCTATGCCCACCGTATCTCCATGGGAACCACGGGGAGCGGGAGTCTGGGAGAGCGGTGGAAACGCGCGACCCTTGGACCTGAGGGGCGCTTTCATCTGGACAGGATCCCTCCCGGAGAATATGGGTTGCTTGCCTACAATCCGGGCAAGGGGGTTTCGGAGGAGCGCAGGTTGCGTCTTCTTCCCGGCGCTTCGCAGAACGTGGACCTCGTTCTCAAACCCGGGCCGGGGTTGGAGGTCCGCGTG
Source organism: Planctomycetota bacterium (assembly GCA_011321845.1). GTDB lineage: Bacteria > Planctomycetota > UBA1135 > UBA1135 > HyVt-539. The sequence continues at coordinate 5,948 of DROQ01000130.1, forward strand.
GTGAACACCACCGGCAAGCCTCTCCCCGGAGTCTCTCTCGCCCTTTATTACAAGTCGCCCTTTTCCCGGGAACTGAAGTGGGGCGAACCATTGGCAGCGGAGATGGTATCGGGAGCCAACGGCCCCATGGCCGAGGCCAAAACCGGAGAAGGAGGGCGGGCTGTGATGAAGGGCCTTTGGAAAGGGAAAGCCCTCCTGATTCTCCGCCGAAAGGGGCTGGCGAAGAAGCTCGTCTCTTCTCTCCTTCTCAGCGCGGGTCGCAATGTGCTGCGCGTCGAGATGCAAGGAGCGGCCCGGATCGAGGGCAAGGCCTTTGGTCCGGATGGAAAGGCGATCGCTGGTGGCCGGGTTTCCGTGATTCCCTTGAAATCCCCGGAGACGGGTGCCGTGGTTTTCTCCATCGGTGGATCCGGGCCTGAGGGCAGGGTTCAGGCGGATGGCGGTTTCCACATCGAGGGGATCAAGCCTGGAAGGTACAAAGTCTCCCTCAAACCTCCCTTGAACAAGACCGGAGCTTCGTTCTTCGATGGCACGGAACCGAGTCTGGATGAGAAGGTGGTAACCCTCGCCGCGGGGGAAGTGGCGAGAGTCACCTTGAGGGCGCGTCCGCTCTGGACGATCCAGGGGCGCGTCCTTTTCCAGGGGGAACCCGTGGCGGGAGCCACGGTCAGCATGAAACAGCGGAACCCGCCCCGGGGATTCTCCTTTCCGAAAAGAATGAAGACGGACAGGGAAGGGCGGTTCCGTTTCCTGTGGGTGGGTCCGGGGAACTACGCTTTCCACGCCATCCCCCCCGAAAAAGGGGTTCGGACTCCCGCGCAGGTCCTCGATTTGCCTTCGGGGGGAGGCCTTCGCAACTTGGATTTGGAGTTGGGGGGGGGCCTGGTCCGGGGGCGGATCACCATGGATGGGGGAGAGAGGCCCAAGGGGCTCGAACTCCTTTTGGTGCCCAAAGCGGAGTCCGAAACCGGACAAACCCAGATTGCGATGGTGCGAGTGAGCACCCAGGGAAGTGGGGGGAGTTCCCAGGAGCAAAACATTGTCCTGGGGGATGGTCCCACACCCCTTGTCCCCAACAAAGACGGGCAATTCGAATTCCATTTCGTCGCTCCGGGGGATTGGGTTCTCAAGATCCGAGCAGGGGAGAAGCGTGGGAAATCCACGATCAAGTCCGTCCCCCTGAGCCTCGCCAAGAACCAGGGCTTGGATCTCGGGGACATCTCCCTGGAAAAGACCTTTCCCGTTCGGCTGGATGTCAGGGGGGAGGACGGAAAGCCGCTGGAACTCGCCTCGGTGCGGATCTACCCCATCCAGGAGGGTAAATCCGCTTCTCAGCCCGTCTTCCGAGGGATGATCCGGAAGGGCAAGGCCCTGGTTCCCGGCCTCAAGGTGGGTTCCTACAAACTCGTCGTGCGGAGGATCTCCCTCAGCGACCCCAAGCCGAATCCCCCACAGGAAGGGAGGTTGGAGGTCCTTCCGGGGGGAAAGGTCCGAGGCGGGGTATTGCAAATCCGCTGATTCCTCCCCTCTCTCCAGGTTTCCTGGCAGCCTTTTTGTTACTCCCTGTCCAGGGTCGTGTATTCTTGTCCGGGCAAGTTTCGCCCTCCGGAAAAGGAAACCATGAAGAGATCCATTACATCCAGACCCAAGGTCTTTGCGGCCCTGGCCCTCTCCCTACTTTTTTCTGCATCTTGTGGTGGGGGTGGAGGCGGAGCTGGGAACCAGGGACCCAAGCCGATCAAATCCCCCCCCTCGCTCAAAACCCCGCTTCCGGGTCAGCTCGTGGGGAACTGGACCATCGACCGCATCGACGTGGTCAAGGACACGGGGCTCGTCCATCATTTCAAACCGGGCATGAACCTGCGTTTCTCTGGGTCGGACGTGGAGGTCCTGGCGGACCAATACATCGGTCCCGGGTCCATCCTCAA
>DROQ01000131.1 GCA_011321845.1 Planctomycetota bacterium
ATCGAATCGCTGACCACGCTCCAAACACCAATTGGGATGGCTTCCGCTACAATTGCGAGGTGCAGTTCCCTCAGACTCTCAATTGGAGCAACCTGCAATCTTTCCTCGTTTCCAATGATGGGGAAGGGCTCAACGCGGCTTCTAGTAAGGCCGAGGCTCGAAGAGCCAAGTACTTTGAAAAGCCAGCTTCGACGATCGTGAGTAAAAAAGCCTTTTTGAAGGCTTTGGAAGGCTCCCGAAGTTGGATGAAGAAGAAGGCTGGAAAGTAATGAAAGATCGGGCCTTCCGAGAGGAAGGTCCGAGGTTTTGTGGCGGGGGGAGGAGGCTTAATTATGAAAAAGCGAATGGGGTTTTGGGGCTTTTGCTTGATTCTTGGTACTTCACTGTCCGCCCAATTCCAGGCTTTCCCTGGTACTCCGCTTGACGCGAGAAATGACTTTCACCCCTTCGTAAATGGAGGGGGGGCTTTTTTTGATGTTAATGGCGATGGTATTATTGATCGTGTTGGGTCAGAATCGATATACTGGGATAAGAATAAATGGGTAACCACTGCCCCAGGAGTTTGGATCGGCCGAAAAAACTTTGGGTTTGAGGAGAGATCCAAGCCCTATAGCCAACCTAGGATTTTTTCTTGGGTGAATTTTGCGATTGCCCATACCTATCGAAATGTCGGATATAATTTCTCCTTTTGGGATATCAACGGGGATGGTAAGCGAGATTATTTTGACTTTTCCAGTAGCTCAGCTGCCAACATTTCCTACAACAACTTTGCCTACCTTTACGATCCGAAAAACCCCAAGAAGTTTGTTTTAAAGAAAAACATCTTGAGCTGTGCGAATGCCCTTCGCTTTACGATGCTCCAGGGAGATTTCAATGGGGATGGGCACCAGGATCTTTATGTGCTGAGATACCTGCCTGCAACTTCCACCTACACCCCTTATCTTGGGATTTGGCAAAAGCCTGGGGTCTTTGTGGACCGTTCCTCCACCGCATTTCCTGCAACCTTGCCCTATACGCAGACGGGTTTTTATCAAGCCGCCATGGATTTAGAGGGGGATGGAGATCTGGATCTCCTCTTTTTTCCCATTGGCCAACCGGACAACACCCCAGTGGTGTTGGAAAATGATGGCAAGGCAAGATTCAAAATCGTGAAGAAGAAGTTTCCCCCCTTTACGGCGAAGACCCCGGGCACTTGGGGGGGGACGGCAGCCGACATCGATGGGGATGGGGACCAGGACCTTGCCATCTGTACCTACTTCCCCACCAACTTCAACTCATCCATCCCTCCTCCCTCCCGGATCTGGTGGAACGATGGGAAGGGGAATTTCTTGACCGAGACCTCTTTTCGTGTTCCTCATCAATGGGGCAGAACCCATCCCCCCTTTATCTTCGACTATGACCTGGATGGAGACTTGGATCTGGTTTATCCCCAATGGTGGGGTGCCAATCGAAGGATCAACACGGTCCCCATAGAGAACAAGGGGAACCACAAGTTCGTGGAGCACACAGATGGCTTGCAACCCCTTTCGATGCAAGATCCCTTTAGCTGGGGAATTGTGATCGACTTGGATCACGATGGGGACCTGGACCTTTTTACCCATGTTCTTACAACAAGAGGAAGTCGGTACTTCTTCAACACCCACCACCAGCTTTGTGTCCCCAAGGACCCGGTGTTGGGGAAGAGTTTCTTGATGGATTACTATGTCCAACCCGGGGTGCGCTTTTTGTTCGCGTATGCCGGGCTCAAGCTGCTGCCCAAGGGGATCTCCTTTCCCAAGCTCGGAAAGTGGTGGCTGGACCCCTCCTCGATGCTATTGTTGTTCCGCATCTTCTGTCTCGGCTCCAAGGAGGAGCATCGGGTAGAGATCACGATTCCCAACAATCCTCAGCTTGTGGGTTTAAAGATCTATACGCAGGGCCTGATCCTGGATCTCCCCACCCAGGAGTTTTGGGCCACAACCTTTTTTGAGAACAGGATCAAGGCGAAGTAGTACCCTGACTCATACTCTTTCAGAGCCGAGGGGAGTCTTTCCTCCAACGAGACCATGGACCCTTCCCTGATTTTGGACACTGGGGCCAGGGCCGGGGCGGGTGTGGGAAGTAGTGGAGCCAGCCTGAAGGTAAAAGCCGTTGCGGACAGGGACGGCTTAAGAAAGATCCGGGCTGAACTCGGAATCCTCCAAAGGCTTTGGCCGACTTCGCCGAAGGCGCCTGAGGCCAAAGCCTTTGGAGGATTCCGAGCCGGGCGGAGAAAGGGAGCGCCCTCCTAGGAGCGAGAAAGACAGCCGGTTGGGTGGGGCAGCCCGGCAGACTGCTGAGGTCGGGCGGAAAGAACTTTCAGGCTGCTCAGGTCGGACGCTGGATTTCGCCAGACGGTTCGACTCAGGGCTCAGGTCAAGCCTATGCCCCCAGGGATTCGAGCAGGGCCTCCAGCTCCTCGGGGCGGTGGGCGGGGAAGTTGGCGATGCGGATGGCCTGGTCGGCGAGGGGGCCGTAGCCCTTGCCGAGAAGGAAGCCCTGGTCCAGGGCGCTTTGGTGCAGGGTCTTGGGATCGGGGACGAGGAAGTTGTGGACCGTCCGGGAGCGCCAGGCCGGGTCTTGGACGTAGTAGGGGCCGATCTCGGGCTGGGCCTCCTGGAGGAGGGCGTTCTTGGACGCGCTCTCCCGGTCGATCTCGTCCTGGTCGTAGGCGTCCATGCGGGCGTCCAGGAGGTAGAGGGCGAGCATGTTGGGAGTCTCGATGGGGCGGCCCTCGGCGAGGCCTTGGGCCTGGGCCCTGAGGTCGGCCCAGGGGGCGATGTTTCCTTGGGTCCGCGGGATCCGGGCGAGGGCGCGGGGGCCGGCGAGGATGAGGGCGAGGCCGGCGGGGAGGCCGAGGCACTTCTGCACGGAGGCGAACCAGAGGTCGGCCTGGGCGAGGGGGAGGCGGGGGCCGCCGAGGGAGGAGGTGGCGTCGACGACCAGGAGGGGATCGGGCCAGCGGGCGCGCAGGGACGCGAGTTCCTGGCTGGGCCAGGCCGAGCCGGTGGCGGTCTCGTTGTGGGTCAGGGCGATGAGGCGGCATGAGGCGGGGGGCTGGGCCTTTTGCCAGGGGAGGGCGCGGCGCTCCTCGCCTTCGAAGATCTCGGGCCTGAGGCCGAGAGCCCTGGAAGTCTGGGCGAAGCGCCGGGCGAAAGCCCCGTGGACGAGGTGGAGGCTGGCTTCGGGTCCCAGGTTGCGGAGCAGGATCTCCATGGCCGCGGTGGCGCTCGGGGCGAAGAGGACCTGGAAGTCCGCGGGTGCCCCCAGCCTGGCCAGGATCCTGGAGCGCAGGGCGATGAGCATGTCTCGAAACTCGGGGGCGCGGTGGGAACGGCTGAGGAGGTCGCTCCCGGCGAGGGCCAGGAGGGCTCGCTGCACCGAGGGGTGGAGGGCGGAGGGGCCGGGGTTGAAGGAGATCGGCATGTCGGGACTCAGAAGAGGATGCGGGCGCGTAGGGTGCCGGGGATGGCTCTCAGCTCCTGGAGGATCTCCTTGCCGTTTTCGGCAGGGGCGATGTCGATGACCACGTAGCCCAGGTCTCTTCTGGTCTCCAGGTTTTGGCCGAGGATGTTGAGGCCATGGTTGCCGAGGCAGCGGTTGATTTGGCGGAGAACGCCGGGCTCGTTGCGGTGGATGTGGAGGAGGCGGTGGGCGCCCGGGTGGGGGCCCAGGCCGAGCTGGGGGAAGTTGACAGCCCCGAGGCTGGTCCCCTGGTCGCTGAAGCTGATGAGGCGATGGGAGACTTCGCGGGCGATGTTCTCCTGGGCTTCCTCGGTGGAGCCGCCGATGTGGGGGGTCAGGATGACGTTTCTCTTGTGCTGGAGGGGGGAGTGGAAGGGTTCGTCCTTGGCCTTGGGTTCGCTCGGGAAGACGTCGATGGCGGCGCCTCCGATCCTCCCCTGGTCGAGAGCGGTGGCCAGGGCCTGGTGGTCCACGACCATCCCCCGGCTGGTGTTGATGAGGTAGGAGCCGGGTTTCATGAGGGCCAGCTCCTCGGGGCCGATCATGCCGCGGGTTTTGGGGGTGTCGGGGACATGGAGACTCAAAAGGTCAACCTGGGGAAGGAGTTCCTGGAGGGAGGAGGTGGGGCGGGCGTTGCCCAGGGGGAGCCTGGGCTCGATGTCGTAGAAGAGGACGCGCAGACCGAGGGCCTCGGCGAGGATGGAGACCTGGCTGCCGATGTGGCCGTAGCCGACGACGCCGAGGGTCTTGCCGCGCAGCTCGTGGCTGCCCTTTGCGGTCTTTTGCCAACGCCCTTGGTGGGCTTCGCGGGTTTTGTCGGGGATGCCTCGGATGAGCATGATGGCGAAGCCCAGGACGAGTTCGGCCACCGAACGGGTGTTGGAGTGGGGGGCGTTGAAGACGGGGATCCCCACTTTCGCTGCGGCGGCGAGGTCGACCTGGTCCGTGCCGATGCAGAAGCAGCCGATGCAGAAGAGACGGTTGCCGAGGTCGAGAAGCTCCTGGGGGATCTGGGTGCGGGAGCGGATCCCCAGGATGTGGCTGTTCCGGACCAGGTCCTGGAGTTCCTCGGGGCCGGGGGCGTGGGGGAGGCGTTGGACCTGGCTGTAGCCCTGCTCGCGAAAGATCTCTTCCGCGATGGGGTGGATGGACTCGCAGAGGACGACGCGGATGCGGTCCTTGGGGAGGGAGAGTTTCATGGACGCGGGTCCTTTTGGGCCAGGAGATCCTGGACCAGAGCCTGGAGGCTGGGGAGGTCCGGGGCTTCGGGGCAGTCGCCGCGGAGAATCTCGGGGCGGCGGGCGTAAAGAGTGAAGGCGATGAAGTGATCGACGAGGCCGGCTTCCCAGACGGCGCGGTCGGTGGCCCCGTCCCCGATGAGGAGGGAGGGGGAGGGGAAGCGGAGGCCGCTTTTCCGCATGCCGGCGACCTTGGAGCTGTGGTAGCCTTCTCCGGGGGGAAAGCCCAGGAACCTGCCCGCCCGGTCGAAGCGCGCCTCGACAGCATGCACCCGGTCCTCGGGGATCCCCAGGATCCGGGCGCTGGGGAGGATGCTGAGGGCGAAGCCCCCGCTCAGGATGTGCAGCTCCAAGCCCCGGCGGGCGAGTTCCCCCACCCAGGCCCGCAGGGCGGGGTCCAGCTCGCGGGCGCATTGCTCCCCCAGGGCGGCGAGGTCGGAGCGGCTGGGAGCGGCCAGGCGCAGTTTGGCCTCGAGGGCCTCCTGGAAGGGAACCTCCCCCGCCATGCCTTTTTGGGTCCAGGCCCGGGCCTGGGCGGCCTTGTCGGGCTGATCCCGGAACCGCTCCTCCACCCAGGAGGTGAAGCTCTCCCTTGGGACGAGGGTGCTGTCGAAGTCGAACACGACGGTCGCCTGGCGCATCCGCGAAATCTTAACCTTGGATATTCCGGGACTCGAGCGATCTGCTAAGCTCTTTCGCCCCTTTCTATGGAGGAAGGGGAGAAAGAGGGAAGGAAGAGGAGCGACTTGGCAAGGCGAGAGATCGGTGAGGAGTGTTACGAGGTGGGGCCGAGCGAGCACAGGCTCTATGCCCAGGACGCCCTCGAACTGTGGTTGCCGGAGATCCATAGACCGGCGCTCCGGCGTCTTCTCCGGGACGGCAAGGTCCTGCGCAACGGCATGCCCCTCGAGCCCCGGGAGCGGGTGAGGGAGGGAGATCTGCTCTCCTTCGTGGAGGAGGTGGACCTCGCCGAGCTGCCCCGGTTCCAGAAGAAGGACAAGAGGACCCCGCTGGACAAGCCGGAGGTCCTCTTCGAGGACGAGTCCTGCCTGGTCCTCCAAAAACCCAGCGGGCTAGGCTCTGTCCCCGACCGGATCGGCGACACGAGCGTGCACCAAAGGCTGGGCGCATGGTTCGGGGAGGAGGCCGACCTCCGCATCGTGCACCGCCTCGACAAGGGGACCTCGGGCGCTCTCATCCTCGCCAAGGGGAGGGAGGCGGCCAAGGCCTTCGACCTGGCCTTCCGGGAGAAGAGGATCCACAAGTCCTACCTGGCGCTTGTTCGTGGGATTCCGCACCTGGACGTTTTTTCCTGCAAGGAAAGGATCGGCCGCACGCTGCGGGGTGGCAAGGTTCGCACGGGACCCGGCAAGGGATCGCGGGAGGCGCACACCGATTTCCGCGTTCTGGACCGCTTCCGCGGCTTCGCCTTGCTCGAGGCTCGCCCGCGGACCGGGCGCATGCACCAGATCCGGGTCCACCTCCTGCGCCTGGGGCTGCCTCTCGCGGTGGAACCGCTCTACACCAAGGCGAAGGGGCTCTACCTGCACGAGTTCAAGAAGGACTACCGCAAGCGGCCCAGCCACGAGGAGAAGCCCTTGATCGCGAGGCTCAGCCTCCACGCGGTCTACCTCCGCTTCGTTTCACCGGCTTCGGGGGAGGAAGTGCAGGTCATCGCCGAGCCTCCCAAGGACTTTCGGGTGGTGCTTGCCAAGCTGAACAAGTTCGCCTGCATCCCCGGGGAGAGGGCGGCCAAGCCTTCCTATTGTTTCGAGGACGAAGACGCGGCTTTTCGTCCGGAGGGCGGGACGGAGAGCGGGATGGAGGGCGGGACGGAGGACGGGGCATGAAGGTCAAGCAGAGCGCGGGGGACTTCATCGTCTCCGAGATTCTCGAATTCCCCAAGGATCCTGGGGGCAGGTTCCACATCCACAAGCTCAAGAAGTCCAAGCTCTCGACCCATGAGGCCATTGACCGGATCTGCCGGGTGACGGGTTTGGGTCGGGGAGCCATCGCCTTCGCAGGGCTCAAGGACCGGCAGGGGAGGACGGAGCAGTGGATCTCCATCGAAGGCAAGCGGGTGACGATCGACGAGGCCGACCTCAAGGTCTTCTGCGTGGGGCGCTCGGCCAGGAAGATCGACTCCACCATGTCCAAAGGCAACCGCTTCAAGGTTGTGGTCCGGGACCTCAAGGAGCGGGAGCTGGTCTCCTTCGATCGGAACCTCGCGGTCGTGCAGAAGTTCGGCCTGCCAAACTATTTCGACGATCAGCGCTTTCGCTGTCTGGAGCAGGGGCAGGGGTTCATCCTGTTGGACTTGCTGAGGGGGCGGACGGATGTCGCTCTGAGGCGCCTGCTTGCCAGCAAGACCCCGGCGGGGAAGCGGGAGACGGGGGACGCTAAGTTGCGCCGGCTGCTGGATCGCTTCTGGGGTCAGTGGGAGGACTGCGGGAGGATCGCGCGGGGGCCGATGTACCAGAAGGTGTTCCGGCATTTGCAGAAGTTTCCGGAGGATTACGAAGGGGCGCTGGCCGAGGTGCCGGTGCGGACCAAGACGATCCATCTCTTCGCTTTCCAGTCCTTTCTCTGGAACCGGATGGTGGGGAAGGGCTTGATGGAGATGCTGGGGCGGCGGGGGGTGAGCCTTGCCTCGGTGGCGGGTCCGCTGTTTTGCTGGGGGGGAATGGAGGCGGAGCGCTTCGAGGAGCTGCGGGGGTTGGAACTGCCGCTGATCGATGGAGGGACGAGGGTGCGGGAGCCGGTGTTCCAGAAGGCGCTGACGGAGCTGTTGGCGGAGAAGAAACTGAGCCTTGGGGATCTGGACGCCCTGCGCTTGCCGGGGTTTTGTTTGAAGGAGGAGATGCGCAGGTTGGTGTTGAAGCCGGAGGATCTGGAGGTGGGGCCGGTGGAGAAGGATGATCGGAACCGGGAGGCGAAGAAGCGGACGATTTCCTTTCGGTTGCCACGGGGGGCGTACGCGACGCTGGTGGTGAAGAGGTTGTTTGCGAAGGATGCGGGGGGGCGTCCACCTTGGGGAAGGCGAAGGCGGAGGAGGTAGAAGGTTCGTAGAAAACGTCGGTAGAAAACGTCGGTAGAAAACGTCGGTAGAAAACGTCTCCAGACGTTTTGCGTAGAAAACGTCTCCAGACGTTTTTTGTAGGAAACGCCTCTGGCGTTTCTGGAAAACCCGCAGGGTTTTCCGGGGGCCAAAAGCCGAAGGCTTTTGGCCCCAAAAAACACCTGGAGGTGTTTTCTACCCAAAACACCTGGAGGTGTTTTCTACCCAAAACACCTGGAGGTGTTTTCTACCCAAAACACCTGGAGGTGTTTTCTACCCAAAACACCTGGAGGTGTTTTCTACTCAAAACACCTGGAGGTGTTTTCTACATGAAACGCCTGGAGGCGTTCCCTACGGCGTTCCCTACGGCGTTCCCTACGGCGTTCCCTGCGGCGTTTTCTATTGGTCGCTGACGTGGTCGGTTTCGGGGGAGCCGGGGGCCATGGTGGGGCCGAAGGGGTGGACGTCCCAGAGATATTGGAAGGGGAAGGTCAGGAGATCCCACGCGGCCGTGACCGGAAGCGCGAGGACGGTCCCGGCGGGGATGACATAGGGAGCCGCATCCTCTCCCGGTTGCGGGTAGAGGCTCTGCTCCCCTCGACTCCAACGCAGGAGATGGTTCGTCGCGCAAGAACTCATGGCGAAACACAAGAGAGCGGGCAGTATGAGGCGACGAATCTTCATTGAGGATCTCCAATTTCCTTTTGGGGGTCAGTTTCAACCTTTCTCCTTCCTTCGTCAAACAGGAAGTTTCCGCTAGAGCCGGCTATGGTTGGGGGGATGAAGGAATGGTCCCGCAGCGAACTCCCCCATCCCGCCTCCAAGGGTCTGGACCGGATGGAGCCGGCCGAGATGGTGGAGCTCTTTCATGCCTGCGATCTGGAGGCATTGGACGCCCTTTTCGCCCCGATCTTCCTGCAAAAGCTCAGCGCCCTGGGCAAACGGCTCCAGAAGCACCCTCCCTCCCGCCTCGTTCTGGCCGGAGCGGGCACCTCGGGGAGGCTCGCCTACTTGCTTGCGGACCGGCACCGGGCGGCTTTGGCCAGGCGGGGAATCCGGTTGCTCCCTTGGATCGCGGGCGGAGCCAAGGCTCTCTGCCTCCCCGTGGAGGGGGCGGAGGACGACAGTCTCAGGGCGAAACGGGACTTGGCCGAACGTTTGGGCGAGGAGGGCTTTTTTGTCGGGATCAGTTGCGGACTCTCGGCACCCGCGGTGGCGGGGGGGATGGCGGCCGCCCTCGAGAGAGGGCTGGGGATTGCCGTGTTCGGAACCAACGAAGAACGGCTGGCTCGCAAGGATTCCTTTCCCGGCCTCCCCCAAGGGTTTCACGGGGTCCTCGAGGAGGCTAGGGAAAGGGGGGACTTTTTCGCCCTGACTCCCGACACCGGGCCCGAAGTCTTGACGGGCTCCAGCCGGATGAAGGGGGGGACCGCCACCCTGGTCTGTTTCGACGCCCTGTTCTCCAGCCTGGCGGAGGGGGCGCTGGAGCCGGAGTCCTTGGAGGAGAAGCTCAGGGAGGGGCGGAGGCTTGTGGTAGAGAGTTTTGGTTCGCTGCGGGGGGAGCTGGTGCGCAGCCTCGACCTGGCGGGCCGGGCTCTCCGGGGGGGCGGCCAGGTTCTTTATCTGGGGAGGGGAGAGCCGGGGCTCGCGGGGGTCCTGGACGCCAGCGAGTGTCCACCGACCTTCGGAGCGGAGTTCGACCAGGTCCGAGCCTATCTGACGGAAGGCTGGGGGGCTTTTGGAAGCTTGGATGCCTCGGAGCGAATTGCCCTCGAGGCCTCACTCCCCCTCCAGCCCCGGGAGATGGCCCTCCGAGACCCGTCCAAGCCTCTGCTGGTCCTGGCGCTGGGGGGGGCGGAACTCCCCCCGACCCTGTCGGAGAGGTTGGGGGGAGAGATGCAGGACCTGGTCGAGGTGGACACGGGGGGCCTGCTCTGTTCCAAGCTCTTCTTGAATGCCCTCTCCACCGGCGCTTTTGTACAGGCTGGCAAGGTCTATCAGAACCGGATGATCGACCTCCAACTCTCCAATTCCAAACTCTTCCTTCGGGCCCAGAGGATTGTGGTGGACCTTCTCGGAGTCCCCGATTCCGAGGCTCTCCGCGCCATCGTGGGAGCGATCCATGGGATCTATCCTCCCCCCGTGAACCTCCTGCGCTTGCCCGTGGAGGCCCACCTCAAAGTCCCTGCTCGGCGGGTCGTTCCCACCGCCGTTCTGCTTGCCAAGGGCTATTCCCTCCCGGAGGCCAGGCGGCGCCTGGAGCAGGAGCCTCGCATTCGAGATCTCGTGGACGCTCCTTGACGCTCCTTGATTCGGCCCTGGGAAATCGCCGGAGGCTTGTTATTGTTTGAACCCGTTTTTTCGAGATGGGCCCTTCCCGGCCTGTTTCTCCTGTTTTTTGGGGCTCCTTTGGGGTTTGGGAGAAACCACCTGGATGAACTATCGATACGAGATCCTGCACCCACTCTCCGGGCGTTATGCGCGGTTTTTCAAGGGCGTAGTTCTCCCGACGATCATCGGTGTGATCGCGGGCCTGGGGGCGATTTCCTTCTTCTGGATGCTGGACGCTTCCCGGTTCTTCTTCCTCGAGTACTTGGGCGGCTACACTCCGATCCCCCCGGGAGGAGAGAGTTCTCTGTTTCCCGAGCCGGAGACTCCCTTGAACCGTTGGATGCTGCTGATCCTCCCGGTGATCGGGGGCCTGATCAGCGGGATCATCGTCTTCTCCATCGCGCCCGAGGCCGAAGGCCACGGGACGGACGCGGGCATCGACGCCTACCACAACAAGGGAGGCAATGTCCGAAGCCGCGTCCCTCTGATCAAGGCCATCAGCTCGGCCCTGACCATCGGTTCCGGGGGCTCGGGGGGACGCGAAGGACCCATTGCCCAGATTGGCGCGGGTTTTGGTTCGATGCTGGGGCGCTGGTTGGGGCTCACCTCCAAGGAGCGGCGCATCCTCCTCGTCGCCGGGATGGGGGCCGGTATCGGGAGCATCTTCCACGCTCCCATGGCCGGCGCCCTCTTCGCCGCCGAGGTCCTCTACAAGGACATGGAGCTGGAGGGGGAGATCCTGGTCCCAACGACCATCGCTTCCATCATCGCCTATGCCGTGTTCGCCATCCGCTTTGGCTGGGATCCCCTCTTCGTCACCCCCGACCTGCACTTCTCCAATGTGCTGGAGCTGCTGCCTTACACCTTCCTCGTCCTGGTCCTGGCGGGAGGGGCCTGGCTCTACGCCAACAGCTTCTTCACGATTCGCAAACTCTTCCAACGGATCCCGGGTCCCCCGCACTTCAAACCCGCCCTTGGGGGTCTTTTCGTCGGCCTGGTCGCCTTCTTCGGAGTTCCCGAGGCGATGGCGAGCGGCTACGGCCTCGTCCAAGAAGCGCTGAACGGCAAGGTCGCCGTTGGCTTCTTGCTCCTGGTCGCCTTCCTCAAGATTCTGACCACCGGCTTCACCATTGGTTCGGGGGGATCGGGGGGGATGTTCGGGCCGGCCATCGTGATCGGCGGGGCCTTGGGTGGGGCGGTCGGTTTTGGGATCCAGCAGGTGGCTCCATCCTTGGTGGACCATCCGGAGAGCTTCGTCATCGTTGGAATGGCCGGCTTCTTCGCGGCGGCGGCCAACACTCCGATCTCGACCGTCATCATGGTCTCGGAGATGACGGGGAGCTACCACCTGCTCGTGCCCACTCTCTGGGTCTGTATCCTGGCCTACCTCCTGCTGCGCAAGACCACGATTTACGACACCCAGCCGGAAAGCCGTTTGGATTCGCCCGCTCACCTCCAGGAGATGGTCGCAGGCACCCTGCAGCGCTTCCACGTCTGGGAGGCCCTGCCCAAACGGGAGCGGGAACTGGTGCGGATCGACCCCAACGCCAACCTGGACAAGATCCACCATTTCTTCGCAGAAGTGCCCCAGGAAGCCTTCCCCGTCTTCAACGATGATGGAGAGTTGCTCGGGATCATCAACAACGAGGCGCTCCGCGTGACCTTGGGGCATCCCGAGTTGCGCCCCCTGATTCTGGCCCGGGATCTCGCCATTTCGGTTCCCTTGGTCACGCCCAAGGACAACCTCCTGACCGCCACCCAGAAAATGGGGGACGCGGGGGTGGACGAAATCCTGGTCGTGGACCCCAAGGATCCCCACAAGGTCCTGGGCATCCTCCAGCGCCGTCAAATCCTCGCCACCTACGCGAAGAGGGTGAAGGAAGAAGCCCTTCGGGTCGTCCACTGAGAGGCCCCTGGAGCCTCCCTCCAAGGTCCTTGGCCGGGCCGGTGGCCTTTTCTTCCTTTTATTGATGCCGGACGATGCGCCCCTCGGTCATGAAGAGGACATCCTCGGCGATGTTGGTGGCGAGATCCGCGATCCTCTCCAAGGCCCGCGAGGCAGAGAGGTGGTTGATCGCACGGGAGATGGCTTTGGGGTTTTCCTGCATGAACTTCTGCAGGATCTCGAACATCTGCTTGTGGATCTGGTCGACCCTGTCGTCGCGTTCCCGGACCTTGGTGGCCAGGCCAGGGTCCAGGGAGACCAGGCTCAAGAGGCTGTCCCGGACCATGGTTTTGACATTGGAGATGAGGTCGGGGAAGGGGAGGTCGATCCCGATCTGGGGTTCCTTCGCAAGGAAGGCGCCCCGGTTGGCGATGTTGACCGCCAGGTCTCCCATGCGCTCGAGGTCGTTGTTCACCTTGAGGATGGCGACCACAAAGCGGAGATCGGTGGCTACGGGTTGGTGGAGGGCGAGGATCTTGAGGCATTCCTCTTCGATCGCGACCTCTTCCATGTCGATCTGGCGATCTCCATAGACGACCTCTTCCACCAGCTCGCCTTTCCGGGAGACCAGGACGGTGCAAGCCTTGTCGATGGCCTTCTCTACTTCCCTTCCCAGGCGAAGGAGGTTCTCCTTGAGGGAGGTTAAATCCCGCTGTAGATGGATGGTCATAGGCAAGAGAATAACGCCGTTTTTTCGGGGAAAAATGGCGGGAATGGATCTTTATGGAATCTTTATTTTACCCGGGCGGCCTCTTCATCTTTTCTCTCTAACATTCTCAGCGAACGATCCGGGTACCACTGCCTACTTCGGGCATCCTTGGGGCCGGCCCCAGGGGAAACCCAGAAACCCGCCTCTCGCATAGGAGAAAAGGAATGAGCATGAACCTTGCAGCCTACATCGGCCTCATTTCCCTGGGGGGGGCTTCCCTCCTCACCGCCCAGGCAGGAACGGTCCCTGCCCAGGGGACTCGGACCAAGGTGAACCCTCCCAGGAAGGGGCCCATCCAGGTGGATCCCAAGCTCCCGAACTACAAGAAGACTTCCGGGATCCATGGCGAGCTGAGTTCCATCGGTTCCGACACCTTGAACAATCTGATGACGCTCTGGGCCGAGGGCTTCAGCAAGCTCTACCCGGGGGTCAAGATCCAGATCGAAGGAAAGGGCTCCTCCACTGCCCCGCCCGCCTTGATCGCCGGGGCCGCTCAGCTGGGTCCGATGAGCCGCATGATGAAGTCCAAGGAACTGGATCGCTTCGAGAAGAAGTTCGGCTACAAACCGACTCGGATCCCCGTCGCGATCGACGCTCTCTCGGTTTACATCAACAAGGACAACCCCCTGGAGAAACTGACCCTCCAGCAGGTGGACGCGATCTTTTCGAAAACCCGTCGGGGAGGATACCCCAAGGACATCACAAGATGGGGGCAGCTCGGGCTTGGCGGCCCCTGGGCCAACCGGATGATCCGGGTCTATGGTCGGAACTCCATCTCGGGGACCTACGGGTATTTCAAGAAAAGGGCTCTCTTCAAGGGGGATTTCAAGGACAGTGTCAAGGAACAGCCCGGCTCCGCCTCCGTGGTCCGCTCGGTGGGGGAGGATCTCTATGGAATCGGTTACAGCGGAATCGGCTACCGCACCTCGGATGTCAAGCTCCTGGCTCTGGCCAAGAAAAAGGGCAAACCTTTCTACGCGCCCACCCCGAAAAACATCTACGCCGGGAAATATCCTCTCGCCCGTTTCCTCTTCATCTATTTGAACAAGGCTCCCAACAAACCCCTGCAACCATTGGTCGCTGAATTCTTGAAATTCGTTCTTTCCAAGGAAGGGCAGAAAGTGGTACTGAAAGACGGCTATCTTCCTCTGCCCGCGCCCATTGCGGCCAAGGCATTGAAACCGGCGAATCTTTGATCCCGAAGGGGGAGAGAGACTCGTCTCCCCCTTGGGAAAGGGAACCTCTAGGCAGGCATTCATGGTGAAATCCGGAGAGAACGGGTCCTCCAAGGCCAGGCGGCCCATCCGTGAGACTTCCCCCCGACGGCTGGCCCAGGACAAGTTCGCGGCCCTCCTTGTCCGCCTGGGGGGAATGGTCGTGATCGCGGGCATCCTCGGAATCCTCCTTTTTCTGATCGTCGAGAGCGCCCCCCTCTTTTTTCCGGGCAAGGTCAAGCCTCTTCTCTCCTTTCCTTTCCAGGGAGCCAGGGCTTTGTCCTTCGATCCCTATGGAGAGTCGGGCCTGATCCTCACCCAGGATGGTGTTCTTCATCTTTTCACCTGGAAGGATGGAAGGGAGCTTCGGAAGATCCCCCTCTTTCCAGGGATGGGAAATGGGAGGCAAGCGATCCGCCAGAGCACTTCGGCTCTCTCCTTCACCCTGGACCTGGGGGGCGGAAAGATCGCGGAGAGAAGTTTCGAATGGAAGGTCAGCTTCGACAAGCAGGGGAAGCGCCGAATTGAACCGGTATTCCAAGAGGCGGTGGTCCTCACCTTGGACCCCAGCGGTGGATCTCTGGGTCCCTACAGCTTCTCCCGCGACGAGGAGGGGGGGCTCTGTGTGGCTGCTCTGACGGAGACCGGCAAGATCCGCATCTTCCACCGGAGCTACGAGGAAAACCTCTTCGGCGAGAAGGAGGTCTCGGACGAACATTCGGATTTCGACCCGGGCGAAGGGGGGGAGATCCAGAGGCTCCTCATCGATTCGTCGCGCCAGAACCTTTACGCCCTTCGGAAGGGAGGCATCCTCCAGTGGTGGAGGCTTCAGGAAAACGGGACCGCGACCCAGAAACTCAAGCTCGCATTGGGAGAGGTGCGGACCATGGGGCTGCTGTTCGGGGAGCGGACGCTTGTGCTGGGGGACGCAGAGGGGCGGCTCCAAGCCTTCTTCCCCTACCAGGATCAGGAAACATCCAAGTGGCATTTTTCAAAGGTCCACGACTTTCCCAAGATGCCGGGGAGCGTGAGCGCCTTCACGATCTCCAAGCGGAACAAGGGTTTCGCCGTGGGTGATGAGTTGGGGAACGTGGGGCTCTATTACCTCACCACCGAAAAAAGGGATTGGTTGGGTTCGATGGGGGATGGTCCCATTCAATGCCTCGCCTTGGGGAAGAAGTGGGATCTCCTGGCAGCGGCAACGAAGGGAGAGGCGCGCATCGCCAGAGTGGAGGACCCCCATCCGGAAGCCTCCTTGGGCATCTACTTTGGAAAGGTTTGGTACGAGGACTCCCAAGGGCCCAGCTATGTCTGGCAGTCGACGGGGGGGACGGATGAGTTTGAGCCCAAACTCTCGTTGATCCCCCTGATCTTTGGGACTCTCAAGGGGACCTTTTTCGCGCTCTTGTTCGCCGTTCCCTTTGGGGTGCTGGGAGCCATGTTCGTCTCCCAATTCCTCCACGCGAGCTATCAGACCTGGATCAAGCCGATCATCGAGATCATGGCCTCCCTTCCAAGCGTGATCCTTGGGTTCCTGGGAGCGATCTGGCTCGCCCCCATTCTGGAGAACCATCTGATCGCCTTCCTGATCATGCCCTTCTTTTTGCCGGTTTTTTTGATTGCTTCGGGATTCCTTGGGATGCGGCTCCCCAAGCGGCTCCTCCGGCGATTCAAGGCAGGCTCGGAGCTATTTGCCTTTGCCCTGGTCCTCCTGCTGGGGATCTGGATCTGCTTCCTCCTGGATCCATGGATCGGGTCTCTTTTCTTCGGAGGCGACCCCATTCGCTGGATCGGCGAGCATTGGGAGACGACCTATGAGCAGAGAAACGCCATCGTAATCGGGATCGTCATGGGCTTCGCCGTCATCCCCATCATTTTTTCGATCGCGGAGGACGCCTTCTCCAACGTCCCGAAAAACCTCGTCTCGGGCGCCCGGGCCCTCGGTGCCAATCTCTGGCAGACCGTCTCGAGGGTGGTTTTTCCCACGGCCGCTCCGGGGGTTTTCTCGGCGGTCATGATCGGCTTCGGGAGGGCCATCGGGGAGACCATGATCGTTCTCATGGCCACGGGCAATACACCCATCATGGATCCGAGTCCCTTCAACGGGTTCAGGACCCTCTCGGCCAACATCGCCACCGAAATTTCCGAAGCGCCGGTGGGAGGGACCTTGTACCGCACGCTGTTCTTCGCCGGTTTTTTGCTTTTCTTCATTACCTTTGTTTTGAACGCTTCCGCCGACGCTGTGCGGCACCGGCTCCAGAAAAAGGTCAAGAACTTGTAAAGGCCTTCTCCGGCCTTCCAGGAACGCCATGGCGAAAAAACAAGACAGAATCGGCTTGTCCCTGACCTGGCTCTGCGCGGGATCGCTGGGACTCTGCCTGGTGGGAGTGATTGGCCTCCTTCTTCTTTTGGGATACCAGGGACTGAGCGGGTTTTGGCCGAGCAGGGTGATGGAAGTGCATCTCAAGGGTGGGGGAAAGGCCCTTGGGGAGTTGGTCCGGGTGGAGCCCGAAAAAAAACGCTTCCAATTGAAGATCGGGAACCGGGACTTGTATGGCTTGGACTTCAAATGGTTCAAGGACGAAGACGTTCTTCGGCGGGAATGGCCCGAGGACGTGGTTCGGGTCGAAAGGCTTGAGCACGGGATCTTCCTCGGCCGCCTTCAGGCGATCCAAACCGGCGAAAACAAGCTGATGGGAGAAGAAGCCTGGAAGTTCCTCCAAGACCCGGAGCGACAAAAGAAGGAAAAGGCCGTATTGGAGCTGGTGGACGTCGAAGGGACCCCCAAGAAGATCCCCCTCGAGGTCGTTCTCCGAACCATTCGTCCCAACGCCATGGGATTCTGGTCCAGGTTGGGCCTGTTCTTCGCCCGGAATCTGGAGTTCCTGACAGAGAACCCCAGGGAGTCGAACACCGAGGGCGGGGTCTTCCCGGCCATCTTTGGAACTGTCCTGATGGTTTTTTTGATGACCCTTTTCGTCACTCCTTTTGGGGTGCTCGCGGCCCTCTACCTCAGGGAGTACTCCAAGGGGGGATGGTTCGTGCGCGGGGTTCGGGTCGCCGTCAACAACCTCGCGGGGGTCCCCTCTATTGTCTTCGGGATTTTCGGACTCGGCTTCTTTGTCTATCTGGTGGGGGGGAGCCTCGATTCCCTCTTCTTCAGCGACCGCTTGCCCTCTCCGACCTTCGGGACGGGTGGGATCCTCTGGGCCTCCCTCACACTTGCTTTGCTGACGATCCCTGTGGTGATCGTGGCGACCGAAGAGGGGCTCGCTGCTGTTCCCGGTCTTGCCCGCCAGGGATCCTACGCTTTGGGGGCCACCAAGTTCGAAACGATGTGGAAGGTGGTCCTCCCCGGGGCCGCCCCCGGCATTCTTACCGGGGTCATTCTCGCAATCGCGCGGGCCGCTGGCGAGGTGGCCCCCCTCATGATCGTGGGGATGGTCAAGCTCGCCCCCGACCTCCCTTTGGATGGGGAGTTCCCCTTTATCCACCTGGAGAGGAAGTTTATGCATCTAGGCTTTTATATCTACGACCTGGGCTTCCAGAGCCCCAACGTGGAGGCTTCTCTCCCCATGGTCTATGCAACCGCTTTCCTGCTCGTTGTTTTGGTGACGGTCCTCAACCTTTTTGCCATCATTGTTCGGAATCGGCTTCGGAGGAAATATGCTACGAGCGCCGTCTGAAACTGGAACGTTGGTCTCCCCTACCGAATCATCGGAGAGAAACTTGGAATCTTCTTTGACGACGAACCCCGAAACCCCTCCATCCGACCCCTCGGGGCAGTTTCAGCCGGAAAACCCCATTTTCCGGTTGAAAGGGCTCAATCTCTGGTACGGAGAAAAGCAGGCGCTCCACGACATCAATCTGGACCTTCCCGAGGGCAAGATCACGGCTCTGATCGGCCCTTCGGGTTGCGGCAAATCCACCCTCCTGCGTTGTTTGAATCGGATGAACGACCTTGTGGATTCGGTGAGGATCGAGGGCAGCATCCAATTCGAAGGGATGGATATCTTCGACCATGAGGTGGATGTCAACGCTCTTCGTGCCCGCGTGGGGATGGTCTTCCAAAAATCCAACCCCTTTCCCAAGTCCATCTTCGAGAACATCGCCTTCGGCCCCCGGATCCATGGGACGACCAGCAAGAGCGAGTTGGAGGAGATCGTCGAGAGTTCTCTGAAAAAAGCGGCGCTCTGGGACGAGGTCAAGGACCGTCTCAAGGACAGCGCCCTCGGCCTCTCGGGCGGGCAGCAGCAGCGCCTCTGTATCGCGAGGGCCATCGCAGTGGACCCCGACGTCATCCTCTTCGATGAACCGTGTTCCGCCCTGGATCCTGTGGCGACCTCCAAGATCGAGGATCTCATGCAGGAACTGAAGGGGACCTATTCTCAGATCATTGTGACCCACAGCATGCAACAGGCATCCAGGGTCTCGGACCTTACGGCCTTCCTCTATCTGGGGAGGTTGGAGGAATACGCGCCGACGGAAGAACTCTTCACCCGCCCCAAGGCCAAGCGGACGGAGGATTACATCACGGGACGTTTTGGCTGAAAACCGAGCCTTCTCATACGATGCAAAACGAACGCATTCTGGTGGTCGAGGACGAGGAGGACATCCGAGAACTCATTGCCTATCACCTGCGGCGGGAAGGATACGAAGTTTTGCAAGCCCACAACGGGCTCGACGCTCTCTCCCTCATCAAGGAGAAGAATCCGGACCTCGTACTCCTGGATCTCATGCTTCCAGGGATGGATGGCATCGAGATCTGTCGGAGAATGAAGCAGGATCCCCTTACACGGGATGTCTGCATCATCATGGTGACGGCCAAGGAGGAGGAGAGCGACCAGGTCCTGGGGCTGGGTCTCGGGGCCGATGATTATGTGACCAAGCCTTTTCGGCCCAGGGCCCTCATGGCCCGGGTCGAAGCGGTCCTTCGGAGGGGAAAGCTGAACAAGGACCATGCGGCTTCCGAAGATGTGCTGGAGCATGGTCCTCTGGAGATCAACCGGGAGGGACATGAGGTCTATGCCGAAGGCCGCCTAGTCCCCCTCACCGCGACCGAGTTCAAGCTCCTTCATTTCCTTGCCTCCCATCCGGGGCGGGTCTTCTCCCGAGGACAGCTCCTGAGCCGAGTCATCAAGGACGCTCTGGTGACCGAGCGAAACATCGATGTCCACATCCGTTCCATCCGCAAGAAGCTGGGGAAGCATCGAGAGTTGATCCAAACGGTGCGGGGAGTGGGGTACAAGATGGTCGCTTCCCCATGAGCTTCCTCTTGGGCCTGGGGATCGGGATCTTCTTGGGGGCATTCTTCTTCTACCGCCGGCACCGATGGGCGCGCAAGGAGACCAAGGAGGCCTTCGAGGAGATCGAGGAGGCATTGCAGCGATTGGTGGGAGGAAAGGAATTGAATCCCGGGTTAGGACTCGGCCTTCCCTTTCGGGGGCGCAAGGTCGCCAACCTGATCCGGACGACCCATCAATCCCTGAGAAGCCTCCAGGAAGAGAGCAGGGAGGAGAACGCCCGGGTGCGGGCCGTCCTGGAGGGGATGGTGGACGGGCTCGTCTACCTGGACCAGGAAGGACGCCTCCTCCTTGCGAACCGCGAGGCCATTCGTCTCCTGGAACTCCCCGCCAAGCGTTGGATGCGTGGGCATTTCGAGGAACTCTTACGCAATGAAGAGTCCAAGTCCCTGCTGCGCCGCTGCCTCAAGGACCGTCGGCGGCAGGATCTGGAGATGGAGCACCACAATGCGGTTCTGGAGATGAGCGCAGTCCCCCTGGAGGAGAAGGGGGTGAACCGGGGCGCCATCCTTGTGCTGAGAGATGTGACCTCACTCCGCGAGCTTCAGACGGGGCGGAGGGCCTTTGTGGCCAATGTCTCCCACGAATTCCGGACCCCCTTGACGGCAATCCTTGGGTACCTGGAGACCGTCCTCCATGACCCCGACATGCCCCGGGAGGAGCGTGTTCGCATCCTCGAGCGGGTTTTCGCCCAGGCCCAGCGACTGGAAGCCCTGGTCCTGGATCTTTTGCAACTGGCAAGAATCGAGTCGAGCCCCGAATCGGGATCCCAACGTAAGATCTTCTCACCCAGGGTCCTGATGGGCTTCGTGGTCGAGGCCTTTCGTCCCCAAGCTTTGGAGAAAAGCATCGAACTGAGCCTGGAGGATGCCGAGGCCCCTGCCCGGATCTTGAGCGACGAGGACGCTGTCCGGCAGATTCTGGAGAATCTGGTTTCCAACGCCATCCGCTACACCCCCGAGGGAGGGCGTGTTCGCCTCCGCTGCAAGGCCCTGGGCGAGGATCTCTGCTTCGAAGTGGAGGACACGGGGATCGGCATCGCTCCCCAGCATCTCAGTCGGATTTTTGAGCGTTTCTACCGGACCGACCCCGCCAGGACGCGCTTCCAGGGGGGAACCGGGTTGGGGCTTGCCATCGTCAAGCACCTGAGCCAGCGTCTTGGGGGGCGGGTCCAGGTAAGGAGCGAGGTGGGCGAGGGGAGCACCTTCAGCCTTCACCTCCCAGGGACGGTTCTGAAAGACGAATAGGGGAAACCCTTTGGTCAGCCCTCGATCCTTGCAAGGAAGCGGGAAAAGCGGTAAGCCCGGGGAAAGCGGTCCTGGGGAGGGCTGAGCGTTCGGATCGGAGAGGGGAAGCCCTCCTTTCGCCAGCAGGACTCGAGGTAAAGAAGGGAAAAAAGGATTCCCTCGCCCTTTTCCCTGCCCGGTTTGAGGCTCAACTTCCAAAGTCTTTGGAAGGTGGCGAGGGTCTCCTGGGTGGGGACCTTGTGCAGGGCCGCGTTGACAAATGCGAGCCTCTTGTTCCACAACTCCTGATCCGTCAAGTTCCCCCCAAGGGAGGGGGCCGTTTTGTGCTGGGAACCGCCCAGGACGGGGAGCAGGAGGGCGAGAAGGAAGGGAAGGAACCAGCTTCGATACCAGGGTCGGGGAGCTTTCCTCAAGACCTCGTCCCATGAAAAATCCCGGTGATCCCGGCCAGGGTCTCCCAAAATCCGGATCTGCATGCCCGGATTCCATCCGATGCTTTCGGATGAAACAAGCTAAAATCATCTAAAGTTATTCTTCGCCCTCCTGGCTGCCTCCTCCACCCAGCAATTCATCCAGGGATCCGGGACCCTTTTTTTCTTCTTCCAAGGCTTGGAGGAAGCGTTCCTGTCTCTTCTTTTCCTCTTCCCGTAGGCCCGCTTCCGGGAAGTCCAGAGCGGAGGATCCCGTGTCTCCCAGGGCGACTGCCTTTTTCTTCCAGGGAAAGACCTTGAGTTTTTCCCCACAGCATGGGCAAGTGGTTATGAAAGGATGCTCCATTATCTTCTTCCTCCTCCACAAGTTTTGGACACAATACGAAAAAACTGCAGGCAGGATTGTACTGGGGAACCGGGCGAGCCGGCAGAGAGATCCAGCCCTTTGTTTCGAGATGAGAGGAGACGCTCTGGAAACCGAAAAAAGATCGGGAACCGATTCCGAAGCTCCCCGTCCGAGGCCACCTGTGGTCGAGGAGATCTGTTCGACGGAAAAGGATGAAGACCAGGAATTGGTCAGGAGGTTCAAAGAGGGGGATCGCGAAGCCTTTCCTCTTCTTTTGGACCGTTACCAGCGATCGGTTTTCGGGATGCTCAGAAACATGGCCCCATGGGGAAAAGAGACAGCGGAGGACCTTTGCCAGGAGACCTTTATGAGGGTCTTCCGAGGTCTCCCCGCCTTTCAAGGGGGAAGCAAGTTCAAGACCTGGCTGTTCCGCATCGCAACCCACGTGGGGATCACCGAGATCCGAAAGCGGAGTGCGTTGAAACGAAGCGGGCGAACCTGGTCGATCCACGGGGATGAGGAACGGGGGATCCCCTCCCGGGACCCGATTGCTCCTACTGGAGACCCATCCGAAGAACTCTCCCATGCCGAAGAGCTGGAGCGGCTTCGCCTCGCCATCGACTCGATTCCCGCCCTCTGGCGTACGGTCCTGGTCCTGAGAGACCAGGAGGGAAGATCCTATGAGGAGATCTCGGAGATTCTGGGAGTGCCCGTGGGGACGGTGCGCTCACGGCTGCATCGCGCGCGTTCCCGGGTACGGGAGGCCTTGGAGCAGTGGAAAGGGGGGAAGGCATGACCGATTTTCCGAACTTTGATTCCAAACCCTTCCGTCCCCCCCAGGAATGGTGGGAAGGGGACACGGAGGCCTGCCCCGATCCCGCATGGTTCCTGGACTATTCCGAGGGCACTCTGTCCCCCGCTCAAGCCGAAGATTGTCGGAGGAGGTTGGCGGAGGATGCCGAACTCTACCGTCGTTACCAGGGCTACCTCCAGGTGAAGGAGAGAATGAAGGAGCTTGGAGCGAAAGAGGGGATGGGAGACTTGAGGGCGCGGATTCTCGCGGGATTGGAGGGGGTTCCCCATGCGGAGGGGGTTCCCAGATCCGGCGGCTCTTCGGCCCGGGTCCTCGCCTTTGTGGCTTCGATCAGTATCGCTGCGGCGGCTCTTCTATTCTTCTTTGTTCTGATGAGGAGTGAACATCGCGATCTTCCCCTGGAGATCGGGAAGGCTCCCAGTCTGGATACCGTCGGGGACAACAAGGACCGGATCCCCGTCCTGAACGAGGTGGAAGAAGAGAGCGAGGACTCCGGCCCGGCCTCGGGGAATCCCTCGAACAAGGTTCCATCGAAGATCCAAAACGCCCATGAGGGAAGGGACGCAGGGAGAGGCCGTGAGAAAAGGATGGCTCGTCTGGCGAAAAGCCCCAAGAAGGGGGAACCTAGGGACGAGGAGCTCAAGAGAGGGAAGAAGAGGGGGGCAACGGCTCAAGGCCTGAGAGGAGGAAACCCTCGAGGATCGGAGGTTGGGGCTTCCCGGGCTTCCAAGGGGAATGCCCTCAAAGCCGTGGTCGCTGAGGAGGGGCGGTTGGAGACTGCCAAGCGGAGCCAGAGTCGAAAGCGGGGCCTGGCCCGGAGGGAGTCCAATCCATTGCCTCCCTCCAACAAGACTCTCCCCAAGGTCACCCTACTCGAGTTCGTTTTTTCCGGTAGGGGGAGCGAGAACAAGGTTCGAGGGGAGCTTTCCAAGCTGGTTCCATCCCTTTTTATGGGAGGGAGAGCCTTCGACCGGTTGGACAAGAAGTCCGACCAGAAGAAGGGGGAGGGTCTTTATCGGATCGCCCTGACCGGAGAGGAATTGCTCGTCTTTGTAGAAAAGATGAAAGCTCTCGGCGGGGTTCTGCAAGAAAAGCAGATCGCGCCTCCCTTGGTTGTGACGAAATGGGCAAGGGGAAGAGAAAACACCGGCACCGACGACTTTGCGCTGGGCCGCCGACCGGTTCCGGAAAAGAAGGGGGGAAGGAAGAGGAACTCTTCTCCCCCCAAGGCCATGGAGCTGGGATCTTCGAAGAGGGGAGTTGCCAAAACCCCCTCGGAGCCCAAGGGCCAGGCCCGGGCTAACCAGAAGAAAAGGAAAACCAGGAAGGATCAGGAGGGCTTGGGTTTCCCTTCCTCTCCCAGCCCCCGTACTTCTTCCAGGAAAAAGGCGAAGGCGAAAAAACAGGTTTTTTATATCCGCCTCCGCTTTTCCAAGTAGGGCCCAGGCCCTTGGAAGGGCCTGGGGGGTTTACTGGTTTCCCAGGGGCATCCCCTTCATATCGGTGAAGCGGAGACTCAGCTTTGCCTCTGGACCCGGTTGGAAGACGAGGACCCGGAGCTGGTTCTGTCCCTGCCTCAGGGGAACGAGGATGGCGTCCTGGTCGGGAACCATCTCCCGGATGACCTTGCGGGTGACGATCGGTTGACCGTTGAGAAACACCTTGGCCCCACCGGTGGAACCCAGGCGAAGGATGCCCTGGCCTGCGATCGGTGAAAAGAAGGGTAGTTCGATCCCCATGACCCAGGGACCCCTTGGGAGGGCCTTGCCCTTGGCTTTGAGGATTGCACGGAGGTCCAGGATGGGGGAGGAGGACTGGAAATGCACTTTTCCGCCTGCCTTGGCGACCGCGCCGAAATCGAGGCGATCCAAATCGTCCAGATGCTTCGCGAAGAGGGGCCCCACGAAGCTTCCTGTCTTCAAGAAGCCAGGGTGGATGATCCTTCCACCGAGGCGAGTGAAGGCATTGGCGGCTGCGACGAGCATGCGGTGGTTCCAAAAGGCCTTTGTCTTGAAGGTGGCGCGGTTGGGTTCCATGGCTCCTACTCCAAGCAGCAGGGTGTCGAAGTTCCGCTTGTTCTTGCGAAGATCCACGAGGAGGTTCGCGAGCTGTTGGGGCAGGAGGGGAAGCCCGATATCGAGGATCATGGCTCCCTGGGGAGGCATGGCCAGGGGATTGGTCGCCAGGTAGAGGATCCTGGGATTCCCCTTGGGAGTGGGAGGGGGAGGAACAAAGGGCCCCGGGCCGTTTCGCTTGGGGAGGAAGCTGTCGTCATCGACCGGCCAGGATCCTGTTTCGTTGATGGGCACCTGAAGGGTGGGATAGCGGACGTAGACCTCCTGGCCCACATTGATGGCCGCGTCAATGGCATCCACTCCAGCAGTGTCCTTGTTGATGCGATCGTAGGAAATCCTGAACCGCAGTTTCCTCTTTTTCTTGGTCCTGTCTTGCTTATCCCCTTCGTTCCTTTTCCAAACCCGGTCCAGGAAGATATCGAAGAGGTGTCCCTCGTGCTCGATGTGCTTGATCGAAAGCCAACGGGAGCGGTTGGGGAGGCGGAGTTTGAAGCGCTGGTCCTTTTTGGACCATCCGGGCGAGCAGACGTAGCGGATCCCGTTCAGGGCAAAGTAGATGGCGTCGATGTTGATTCCGCTCTCCATGGGGCTGAGTCGATTCGGCCATTCCTTGTTGTAGGAAGAGACGGGGTGTCCCTCGGGATCATAGAGTTCGCCCCATTCTCCTCCTGGGCCCGCCATGTCTACCAGGGCGTCCAGCACGTCGTTGCGGCGGCCATCCTCGAGGTCGCAGAGGGAGTAGAGGAGGAGGCCCTGGAGATGTCCAGGTGCGTACCCCACGGTCGGGGTCATGCCGACCCGATTGTCCTTGAGGTAGAGAGCAGAAAGGCTGCTGCGCAGGTTCTCCCGGTTCTTCTCCCCGATGGCGTAGGTGTAGCCGATCCACTGGGGGAACAGGTTGGGGATGCCGTAGGGAGCGGTGTGGGGCGCAAAAGTGATGGGAGAACGGAAGGGAGCGAAGCGCTTCTGTTTGGGGAGCCAGAAGACGGCCTCCATTTTCTGGAGATAGTCGATGTGAAAGCTCTCGTAAAAATCCTTCTTCTTGCTTTGGAACTTCTCGTCTTTTCGCGAGGCACCCGCCATTTTGCGGTCGTAGTCTTCGCCGAGTTCGGAAAGGGCGTTGATCGACATCATGTAGAGGACGCTGTTGACGAAGGAACGGGAGCGGCGGTTGGGAGTGTCGGCCGGGAAGAAGCAGTTGGGTCCCACACGTCCTGGGAAGAGGCTGAAGAAGGCTCCACCCAAGGACGGCTCGTCCCCGCTCGTCGGAAAGCTTCCGAACTTGTCCCCCCGCATGGCTTTGAGGCAGGCCTCCAAGAAGGGCCAGCGTTCGACCAGCATGTCCTGGTCCCAGGTGGTCCGGTAATACCATTCATGCATGAGGAGGACCCAGGCGGGGATCTCGGTCTGGGGGAAGCGGATCGAATCCCAGGAGAACCCTTTGCTCCTGAGCTTGGCTTCGGCCTGGCTCAGATCCAGGTCCAGGGGGAAGGAGCTGCGCAATTCCCCGGTGACCACGGTGGCCTTGTAGAGATAGTCGAGGATGCGCCTGGCGTCCCGGGTCATGCCATAGCGGAGGAAGGCCAGGACGGGGCCGATGGACCCTCGGACGCCGACTTCCCGGTTGTGGATCATGGAACACACAGCCCCCGAGGGTTCACTGACCTGGACGGTCATGAGTACCTTCCAGTCCTCGAGAAGGTCCTGGATATCCTGCCGATCCGTGTGGATCCGGGTCGTTCCCGCGAGCTTGTTGGACCACCAGGCCAGGCTGTCGCCCAACTCCTTGGTAAAGGATGCCTGATCCACCTTGGCGCTCGGGAAGTTCCCGTCGGCCTTCTTGGTTTGGAAGCTGAGGACCAGGCTCTTGCTCGCACCGGGAGCGATCTCCCCCAGGTCGATCCTGAACTGGTTCCCTTGGGCCCTTCCTCCTCTGCTGGAGACGAGGCGGGCTTCGAAGCCCATCCCGGCATCGCGCGCCGTGAGGAGACCTGCTTGGACGCTTCCCTGGTCCCAGGTAAGAAGCAGCTGGGCAGATCGGGGGCTCTTGCCCCGGTTTCGAATTTCCACCCAGCGCTGCAAGCTCGTTTTCCAGGCGAAGTTGATGGTGGAAAGGGCGAGGGCGCCGGGACTCCCGAAATCCCCTTCCGCGTCCTCCGAGATGACGATGTTGGCCCCCCGAACCTTCCAAAGGCTCTGGGCGGGAAGCGGCAGGACCTGCCCCCTTTCTATGAGATCCAGGCGCATCTCTCCGAAATGGCCCTTGGGGGACCTGGGATCCAATGTCCGATAGCGCGGACCGGTGAGGGCCTGGAGAGTATTGGCCCTGCTTGCCAGGCCCAAGTAGGCAAAGACCCTTCCGTTCCCCACAGGGAAAACCCCTCGCATCCGCTTCTCGACCCTTCCGCCTTCGGGTTGAACCAGGTGCTGCTGCCAGAAGGAGAGATCCTCCAGGGCCGGGATCTGTTCCGCGAGGCTGAGCTCGGGGCTATGTTCGATGCGCTCCCCCTTGGGGGGGGTGCTCTGGGGAGAGTGGCTCTGTCGGGAGCTGTGTTGCGCCCGGATCCCGCCGCAGAGAAACGGTACAGCCAGGAGGAAGGGGAGCCCAAGGAGGGTGGTTCTTGTCGAGAGGGAGGATCGTCCAAACATTGCGGTACCAGTGGGGAATCAAATACGATGGAATCTTTCGGCGAGATTGCTAAGAAACGGAAGTCGAATTTCAGCCTTCCTTTGTACCCTATGTTGCGGGCCAAAGAAATGGAAACCGGGTCCCGTTGGAGACCAGTGCGGCGAGAGTGGGACGCCCAGGGTGGCTTGGGACTCCCCAAAACCGGGTTCGGAGGGCGAAGGGCGGTGGGAACTCCTGAATGTGTGCACTTCTGCTACTGAAACGACCCCTTCCCGGGTTTCGGTGGGTGGTCGCAGCGAACCGGGACGAAGACCCGCAACGTGCCGCCACTCCCCCGGGGCTCCATCTGAGGCGGGGAAGGAAGATTCTTGCCCCCCGGGATAAAAAAGCGGGTGGGACTTGGATCGGTGTGAACGAGAAGGGGCTGGGAGCCGCGCTCACCAATCTAGGTTCCTCTTCGGGCGAGAGCCCCTTTTCCCGGGGCCTTCTGGTATTCGACGCCCTTGGATGTTCCAGTCTGGCGGAGGCGGCTTCGCAGGCCCGGGCCAGGTTCGCCCAGTTCTCTTTCCAACCCTTTCGGCTGCTCCTCTTCCAAGGGGAGGACTGCCTGCTCCTGGAGTCCCACAAGAAAGAACTCCTGGAGACGCGATGCCAAGGGGATCTTCTTTTTTTCACCCACCAGTATGCTCCGGGAGAGGCCGAGATCCCTGGGTTGGAGGACTGGAGATCCAGTCTCGGGGGTCAGGAGGTGGAAGACCTGATCTACCACCTCCAGGTGGTGCTGGCGACGGGGATGGGCCACGAGACCCAGGGGCATGGGAGTTTTCCCCTCTGCCATCTGGAGGGCAAGCATCGAACGGTGAGCTGTTCGATGATCGCCGTCCCGGATGAGATGCCGCATGGGCTGCGTTTTTTCCATTCCAACGGAGATCCTCTCAACAACGAACTTCTGGATTACTCGGTTCTTCGGAAACGGCTTGCCGGAGTTCGATAGAATACCCGTCCCCGCCCTTTTCCTTCGGTCAAGAGTTCTCCATGGATACAAAGTCCCGCAAGATCCTCGCCCTCCTGCTCCCTCTCGTTCTCGGGAGTCTGCTCGTTTTTTCCTGGACGGGTGGGCTGTTGGGGGGGGGAGAGGAGGAACTCCTGGAACCAGTGCCGGAACCTTTGGGTTCCCTCAAGGCGAACTCTCCGGAAGAGGCACAGTTGGAAGCCAAACCGAAATCCGAGGGTCCTTCCCGAAGGGAGACGAACCAGGACCCCACCGCCTGCGTGGTGAAGGGCCAGGTCTTTCAGGCCGGGAGCAGGAGACCCGCCCCCTTCGTGGAGGTCGTGGCTCTGGATCGCCCCTCCGCCTTCCAGCAGATCGAGTTGCGCATCCGGGACCTGCTGACCCGGGGATTCTTCGAGTCCAGGGACGTCCCCATTCCCATGGTCCTTGCCAGAACACGGGCGGACGCACAGGGACGGTTCGAGCTGAGGGGACTCCCCGCCGGCCGCGTCTATCTCGACGCGCGCTCCGATCGCTGGTACTCGCGAAGCCAGAGGGCGGCCCGGGTGGCCCGCGGGGAGCAGAAGAATGGGGTCCAGCTCTTCGTCTCCCCAGGGGCCCGCGTTTTCGGCACCGTCCGGGACCCTCGAGGGGATCCCCTCCCAGGGGCCCGCGTGGTGCTGCGGCCCGACGCCAACGCATTCCTCGCCCGTCTTTCGGAGCGGAGCTACCGTTGGGTCGAGACCCTGAGCGACAGCGAGGGGCATTACTCCCTCCCGGGGATCCCTCCAGGAAGGGGCTACGCCCTGACCGCCCTGCACCCCGAGATGGCTCCCGCCCAAAGGAGGGATCTGGAGATCCTTCCCGGGCACGCGCTCCAGGTGGACCTGCGCGGCACAAGGGGAGGCGTCATCCGTGGACGTGTTCTGCGGGAGGGAGGTGAACCCGCCCCCTTTGTCCGGGTAGGCTTTGCCTACCTGGACTTGGCGAGGATCCTGTTCTCGGTCCATGGAGGCAACCCTGTCCGGAGTGACGCCGAAGGACGCTTCGAACTCCATGGAGTGGGAGCGGGGCTCGTGGCGGTGACCGCGCTCCAGGAGGGCTATGCTCCTCCCGACCCCAAAACTCTCCTAATCGTGGAGGGGGGGAGCCAGACTCTGGACCTGGTGCTGGGGAAGGGCTGGTCTCTGAAGGGCAGGGTTGTCGACGAGAACGGCAAGGCCATGGCAGGGGTATCGGTGGTTGCTCGCAATTTCGAACAACCCAGGGGCCTGGACCTCGGGATGCTGGCCCGCCTGTATCCTGTTCGGACCACGACAGGCAGGGACGGCAGTTTCGTGATCCGCGGCCTCTCCTCCACCCGGGTCTTTGTCGAAGCCCGCAAGCGGGGCTATTTCCCGGGAAGGGCCTCGCGCCGGAAGGAACAGGGGGGTCAGCTCCTCCAACTGATCCTTGGCCGGGGGGGATTCATCCAGGGCAAGGTCACCGGCAAGGACGGCATCCCCCTGGAGCGCTTTTCGGTGCTGGCCCTCCCCAAAAAAGGGCGAAGGCTGAGGATCGGCCCCGAGTGGGGGAGGCCTCCCCGCAAGGGAAACCCCTATGTGGACCGCAGCCCCTGGCTCGGAAGGCAGGTCAAGGAACTCAAGGATCCCCAAGGACGATTTGTCCTGGGCCCCTTCCCCTACGGCAACATCCAGATCACGGTCTACGCGCCGGGCTATCTGCGCATGAGCCGCGAGGTGGAACTGGGCAAGGGGAAGAAGCTCCCCGAACTCGCTTTCCCTCTTCAACCCGGTGCCCGTCTGAGGGGAAAGGTCTTGGCGGGAGGGAAGCCCCTCTCCGAAGCTCAGGTGACCTGGAGGAGGTTCCATGCGCCGCGGGGGCCGTCCTTTCTCCCCTTCCGCTTCGAGGGCGAGCCCGAGGACCTGGACCTCATGGGACTCTCGTCCTCCCTTTCCCATCGCTCCGTCCTTACCGACGAAGAGGGGCGCTTTTTTCTGGACGGGGTGGAGCCCGGGGAAATCCGGGTGACAGCCCGCCACCCCGACTGGGCCAAGCGCTCCCTGGGTCCCATTTCCGTCCAGGCTGGAAAGGAGAGGGGGGACCTCGTTCTCGAGATGATGCAGGGAGGCGGCATCGAGGGCAGGGTCCTGGGGCTCTCGGGACAAGGTCAAAGTGGGGCCATGGTGGTGGCCGCCTCCATTGCCCGGGGGGCTCTCAAGGCGACAACCACGAAGAAAGATGGGAGCTTCCAGATCCACGCCCTTCCCCCCGGTCCCTACCTGGTGTTCAAGACCCGCATCGACGCGACCCGAACGGATCTCTGGGCCCAGGTGGTCGGCAATGTTCGGCTTCGGGCCGCGACGGTCCGCGAAGGCAAGATCACCCGCGTTCTCATCGAAGATCGAAGCGAAGGCGGAGTGGATCTCTATGGAAAGATCACGGCCTCGGGAAAGCCCGCCCCCGGCGCCGTCCTCACCCTTCTGGGGCAGGACAAGAAGGGGCCCCTCGGGATCGGAGTGCGTTCCGCCACGGCGGACGCTCAGGGAAACTACCGACTGCCCTCGGTGGTTCCCGGCCAGTACCTTGCGAGGATCACCAACTACACCCGCTCGCGACCCGTGGGCGCCCAGGTGGCTGTCGAGGTCCGAAAAGGTTTGCGCCGCCAGCGGCTGGACCTTCGCTTTCCCGACGCGGAGATCTTTGGAAGGATCGTGGACCCGGAAGGGAAGGGGGTCCCTGGCGTTCGGATCCGAGCCATCTCCGAGGATCGCCGCCTCCGGGGCATCGGCCTTGTGGGGATGATCGCTGGGAACGCGGGGGCGGATCGGGACCGGAGCGCCGGGGACGGGAGCTTCCATCTCAACCGTTTGGCGCCGGGGAGCTGGACGGTTTCGGCCGAGCCGCGCGGGAATCTTGCGAACCGCTTCTCCAGTGCCGAACGCACCGGCCTTGTCCTCCGAGAGGGACAAAAGCTCGAGGGGATCCGCATTGTCCTCCCGAGGGCGACCGTATTGGAGGGGGAGGTCGTCGATGGTTTCGGTCGGCCTGTCGCTGGCGCGCGTGTTTCCTTGCATCCTCAGGATCCTGAAAAGGATCCCACGGCTCTTGCCGAAGCCGCTTTGAGGGGCAAGGCCCCGGCTCGAGCCCTCGCGGCTTCCTTCCGCAAACAGGGTCGAAGCGACGGTAAAGGCTTTTTCCGGATCCGGGGACTCCCTCCGGGGGCCTATCAGATCTCGGTGGAGCACCCCAAGTTGGTCAACCCCAAACCCGTCCCTGTACTGCTCCGGCTGGGCAGTCCGACCAAGGTTCGGATTCCCGTCGTCCGCGGAGGTCATGTCCGGGTGCGGGTCCTCGGCTGGGACGGCAGGACCCTCCCCCGAGGCAAGGTTCAGGTCCTGAACAGCGAGGGCAAGGAGGTCGGTCGGCGCAACCTCTTCAGCCTGCTACGGGGCCTCTTCGGCGGCGACAAGAAAAGCAGGGAGGAGTCCCGGTGGATCGACTGCGGCATCCTTCCTCCTGATCGCTACACCCTGGTGGTCCACCAGAAAAGCAAGGACGGTAAGACCCAGATTCGCAAACTGAGTCGGGTCCTGCACGAGGGAGAGGATGCCCGATGGGAGATCCAAGCCGAGGATCTCCAGGGGAAGAAATAAGCTCCCCCGTTCCCGGGGGAGCCGGTGAATGGATCTCAGAGGCCCGGAGAGTCCGGGTCTAGAAAAAGGTCGTCTTCCCGATGTTGGAGGCCGAGGAGAAGGATCCTCCTTTGAGCACGAGGATCTGGCTGAAGATGCTCTTGCCCTTGAGAGAGAGAGGCACTGGGGCTGAGAAGGTGCCGAGGCCTACCGCGTCGAGGGTCCCCGCCGTGATGGGGAGGAAGTTGAGGAGGACGGGGAGACCCTGGAAGCTGACCGTCTTGTTGTCCGGGGACACGATCAGGATCCAGAGCCCGCTGGGCTCGGAACCGAAGGTGTAGCTGATGGGGATCACCCCGGGGAAGCCCAGGGCGGAGACCGTCATCCCGGCGGGCCGTGTCACCACGTAGTTCAGGTTGAGGGCGTTGCTGGGCCCGTTGCTGTTACTGACGCGGACACTTACCGGACCGAGCTGGGTAGGGGCGGGCGCCTGGAAAGTCAGCTTGGTGTCACTGAAGGCGAAAAAGGTGGTGAGAGTCTTGGTTCCCACCTGGATCGATTGGACGCTGGAGAGGCCCGTTCCTGTGAGCGTCACGGTTCCACCGTTGTAGGCCTTGACCTGGCCAGGGCTGATGGTGCTGAGTTTGGGAGCGCTGGGATTGCTCAGACAACT
Source organism: Planctomycetota bacterium (assembly GCA_011321845.1). Classification (GTDB taxonomy): domain Bacteria; phylum Planctomycetota; class UBA1135; order UBA1135; genus HyVt-539. The sequence goes on from DROQ01000131.1 coordinate 32,123, forward strand.
GCGGGTGTTCTTGTAGGAAATGATCTGGTTTTTGCTGGTGTTCCCGAAGCGGGTGATGTCCCGCCCACAACCGCCGAGCCCGGAACACATGATCTTGCAGTCGTTCCCCGCGCTGTTGCAATGGCGGGCGCTCCAGTTGTGTCCCAACTCGTGGGCGACCAGGCCCGCGTTGGTCGTGACCCGGGAGCTGAAGGCCTTGGAGGTTCCGTATCCCACCGTCTGGCTGCAGATGACGCTCAAATAGGCGACGCCGATCACCCCCGAGAAGGAACCGAGGCCGGTGAAGAGGTGCGCCACGTCCCGCTTGACTCCGCGGTGGTTGGCGTTCCAGTAGGAGCGGAATTGCGAGAGCCGGGTCCCGAGGTTCGAGGTGCTTCCATAGACCCTGGAGGTCCGGACTATGATGGTGGTGATCTTGTAGGTGATGCCTACGTCCCGCTTGTAGATCGTGTCGACGGCGTTCATCACGGCCTGGACCTGAGCCTGGACCCTGGAGACGCTGGAGCCGAACCTTCGATAGAAATCGTTGTCGGCGTCGATGGCGATCTCGGCGACCTTGGTTGCGAGGATGGAGGGGCCGCCGGGCTGGATCTTGCCGGCGAGGAGGACCTCGGTGTTTCCACAGCGGACGTTCTGCTGGATGCTGTCCTTGCGGTCATAGACGATGTGCCGGTTTTTGGGGGCCTTGGGGTCCACTTCGGTCAGAGGCTGGATCCCGAGGAGCCGACCTCCGGGCATCAGGAGAGTGGCCGTCAATTGGCCACCGAAAAGGGAGGCAGCCACACGGCTCTCGGGGAGGCCCGAAACAAAACCCCGGTAGGTGATGGAGGGAGGGGTCTGGACCTGGTGGGTCCCCTGAGCGTCGGTGACGAGCAAGCGGAAGCCCTTGGTCCGCATGTCATGGGCGTAGAGGGAGAGAGTCCTGAGCTTTCCGTCCAGAACGACCTGGATCTTCATGGTCTTGGGCAGCGCTTGGGGAACCCGAAGGTCCTCGAGGATGGCCTTGGTGAGTCCCATGGCCTTCAGCTGGGCCGAGTTGGCCTGGTAGAGCCTGGGGCTCGGAATGGGGGAAGTTTGGACCCTTTGGGCCATGAGCTGGGGGGAGACCAGGCCGAGGGTGAGGGCAAGCACACTAAGGCTGTGTTGCGGAAATGGTTTCATCGAAGACTCCGTTTGGAAACGTTGGAGGAAAAGAAAATGGGGACAAGAAGGCTATACGAGAAAGGGGAGGATCCTGAGAGGTTCTGGAATCTCTTTGCCGGCCCCGTCGATGGATCCGACGAAAAGAGATTCTTTACTGTAAATGAGCTTGAGGGACCTCGCAAATGGCTAGAGCTGGGGATTTCCCATTTTTCCCCCTGGGGATTGGAGTAATATGGGTCCATGGATGGATCTTCCGGTACCAAGGCGACGCGAAGGAAGAGGGCGATGAAGGCGCTCTCCAACGTCCCCTTCTTTCCCAGCTTGATCACGCTTGGGAACGCCTTTTGTGGTTTTCTGGCCATCATCAAGATCACCGACGCGGCCTTCCTTGTCGGTTCCCGACCCCTTACGGCGGCCTTGCAACCCGAAGTCTTCGCTCGGATCGAGACTGCCGGCCTCCTGATTTTCCTGGCGATGATCTTTGATGCCCTGGACGGGAAGGTCGCCCGGCTCACGGATCAAACCACCGACTTCGGGGCGCAGCTCGACAGCCTCGCCGATGTGATCACCTTCGGGGTCGCGCCGGCGGTGCTCGCCAAGTTCATGGTGGACCTCCACCAACCTCCTCATGGCGATCTTCTCCCCAGCCACCCCAAGTTCTACTACCTCTGCGCGGCCCTCTTCGCCCTCTTCGCCGTGATGCGCCTTGCCAGGTTCAACGTGGAGACTCCCAGCCATTCTGAAGAAGCCCACCGGGAATTCTCCGGACTCCCCACTCCGGCCGCGGCCGCCGCCATCGTCTCCCTCCTCCTCTTCATCTGCGCCCAGACCGACAACAGGGAGATCACGAACCTTCTCTTTTCCCCGACGATCTACAACAGCCTCATCCGTTTTCTCCCCCTCGTCCTCTTTTTGACCGGCCTGCTGATGATCAGCACCCTCCCCTATCCCCATTTCATGAACACCGTCTTCAGAGGAAGAAAATCCTTTCCCTTCCTCGCCCTGGCCGTGTTCGTGTTGATCCTGGGGGCCTTGGAATGGCGCATCGTTCTGCTTTCGCTCTGTGCCCTCTATCTCCTGACCGGTCCCGTCATCGGCATCTTCCGCCTCTTCTTTGGCGGGAAGGACTCCGGAGGGGATGGGGAACTCGATGAGGAGGTCGAGGAAGAAGATCCAGGTGGGCAGGGTACCTCCCAGGTCTTGCGGAGGATCGAGCCTGGGCCGAGGGCGTAAGATGGCTCGGAGGGTTCTCGTGGCGCTCGGATCCAACCTGGGGGATCGGGAGGCCGAGCTGGACCAGGCGAGGGGACATCTCCAGGATCAGGGTCTGCAATGTCTGGAACGAAGCCAGGTGCACGAGCTTCCTCCCTATGGGGATCCCTTTGGGCCGAGCTACCTGAATCAGGTCCTTCTCTATTCCAGCCCACACGACCCCTGGAGGCTCCTGGAGTTGGCCAAGGATTGGGAGCGGAGCCGGGGTCGGGTCCCGACACCCCGGAACGGACCCCGACCCATCGACGTGGATCTCCTGGCTTTCGAGGGGGTTCGGGTGACCAGCCCCAGGCTCACTCTTCCGCATCCGCGGCTCGGGGGGCGAACTTTTTTGTTGCCTCTGCTCAGCGAGATCCCTTCCGGGGCCGGGACTCTGGAGCGGATCCTCAGGCCTCATGAGGCTGGGAGGTGTCTCGCGCCATGATCCTCTGCCGGACGGTCTCCGAGCTTCGGGAAGCCTTGGGGGGGATTCCCCGGGAGGAGCGGGGATTCGTCCCCACGATGGGGGCTCTCCACCGGGGGCACCTGAGCCTGGTCGAGGCCGCCCTCGCAAGGGGGGACCAGGCTGTGGTAAGCATCTTTGTGAACCCCCTGCAGTTCGGACCGAACGAGGACCTGGACCGCTATCCCCGGACCGAGAAGGAGGATCTTGCGCTCCTTCGGGAGGCTGGGGTCGCGCTTGTTTTTCTTCCGAGTGTGGAGGAGATGTTCCCCCAGGGTGCCCGCAGTTTTGTGGAGGTGGAAGGTCTCTCCGAAGAACTCGAGGGAGCCCTCCGGCCCGGGCACTTCCGGGGAGTGGCCACGGTCTGCGCCCGCTTGTTCCATCTCTTCGAGCCCGCGCGAGGCTATTTCGGGTGGAAAGACATGCAGCAGGTATGCCTGCTGAAAAAGATGGTGTCCGACCTCGCCTTCCCCCTGGAGATCGTCCCCTGCCCGGTGGTTCGGGAAGAGGATGGGTTGGCGCTCTCCTCCAGGAACCGTTTCCTGGACGCCGAGCAGCGGGTTGCGGCCGTTTCTCTTTCTCAGGGCCTTCGGCGGGCCTGTTTCGCTTTTGCCCAAGGCGAGCGCAGAAGGGCCGTCTTGGAGACCTTGGTCCGGGATGCCCTCTCTCCTTCTCTTCGATGTCAGTATGTCGCCGTCCGAAGAAGCGAAGATTTCTCCGATCCCGGGGAGCGGGTGGATGGGGGACGGATCCTCGCCGCCGCCCTCCTGGGTGGAGTGCATCTGATTGACAACATGCCCTTGGAGGAGGCTCCCGGGGCGGGGATCGATGCATCCTAGGGTCTACAGGCGCCACGCGCCCGCCAAGGTGAACCTTGCCCTGGAGGTTCTTGGGATCCGGGAGGATGGATTCCATGAGCTTCGGACGATCTTCGATGCCTTGGAATTTGGGGATGAACTCCAATTCTTCCCGCAGGAGGGAGGGGAGTTCTCTCTTTCCGTCGAGGGGAGCGAGGTCGAGGGGATTCCCCTGGATGAGAGCAACCTGATCCTTCGGGCGGCAAGGGCCTATCGGGAAGCCTTTCCCGGAACCTTGGGTGGGAGGTTTCTCCTGAAAAAACGAATTCCCATGGGGGCTGGCTTGGGGGGAGGCTCCAGCGATGGGGCCCAGGCTCTTAGGCTTCTGGAGGAGGCCGAGCTTGGAGAAGAGCGATTGAGGGAGAGGAGGGCCCCCCAGGTTCTGGAGGAGATCGCTCGCGGCCTCGGGGCGGATCTCCCCTTTTTTTTGAGAGGGGGGAGGGCCTTCGCCGATGGGCGAGGCGACCGGATCCATTCCCTCGAGCGGCAGGTTCCTCTTTTTTACATTCTCCTCCTCAACCGGGTGCATTGTGACACGGGAGCGGTGTTTCGGCGGTACCAAGGGGACTTGACAATTCCTGGGCCTTTCCTAGGCTCCATCCCCGGTAGGCAGGAGCGCCAGAAGGCATCCAAGGCAAACCACCTCAGTCACCAAAGTTCCTCTCGGCTTACCGCCGAGGCCTTCTCACGGAGTTTCGGACAGGGTTCCAGCGGATTCTTCTCCGGGTTCTTCTCCGAAGAGAATGCAGAAAATGTTCCAACCAATCCTTCGTTCGCTTTAGATCCATCCCGCCCCTCCCCCTTTCTCTGTTCTGTGGAGAAGGCGGAGGCGTATCTCGACTGGGTTTTGCATGTGGATGCCCCGGCGGAGCCGCTTGCCTGGCTCTTTAACGACTTGAGAAATCCCGCGATTCAGGAATACCCTCTCTTAGAGGAGATTCCACGGTTGTTGGAGGTTCTCGACCTTCCCTCTCCCCATCTCTCGGGAAGTGGATCCACCTTTTTCCTCGTGTTTCAGGAGAAAGAGGCTCGCGATTCCATGGCGGAGGGTCTGCGAGGCGAGCTCGAAAAAGGATCTCCGGCGAAAAAAAAATTCATTTCCATCGTTACGACTCGCTCCCTCTAACGATTTCCAGGGGGAGGCCGAAGCAGTTCCGGGTTCGGACTCATTCGATGATCGGAATGATCCTCCCCGATGTAGTTCAAGAGGATATCTCCCCTACCCCAAGACCCTCTCCAGGCAGTTTTCCCCTGGAAGGAGGAGAGCAAGTGAAAGTAACCGAGGTTCGCATCAAGCTCATGGAAGGCTCCAGGAAGAACGGGGACGAAAAGCTCAAGGCTTTCTGTTCTGTGACTCTGGACGGAGCCTTTGTCATTCGAGATCTCAAGGTCATTCAAGGAGCGAAGGGGCTTTTTGTGGCGATGCCAAGCCGAAAGGTGATGCATCATTGCCCGAACTGCCAGACCAAAAACTGCCTCCTGGCCCGATTCTGCAACGATTGTGGGAAAAAGCTCCCACGGGTCTCGGAAGAGGACGCGGAGGGTGCCCGCAAGAGGTACGCGGACATCGTTCATCCGGTGCACGCGGGGGCTCGCAAGCTTCTTCACGAGGCTGTGATCCAGGCCTATCGGAGGGAGAGGGGAAGAAAGACCCGGAGAGGGGAGGGAGGCCCCCCCCCACCCCCTCCTCACCTGCGCCTCAGCCTGGATCCGCCCCCGGACCTGAGCCAGGGGAAGGGAGAATTCCTTGAAGAAGCCTGAGGCTTCTCGATGAATCTTTGATCTCCGGCGTTTTGTCGGGGATTTTTGAACCCCTTTTCCTCGATCTTCGGAATAATCCTCTTCCAATGAGGTGGACGGCGGGAATCGTTGGGACGGGACGGATGGCGGAGGTGCTGGGGAAGGCCCTGGTTCTGGCTCCGGACCCAATGCTCCGTATCCGCTTTCTCATGGGACGGGATCCTGGGAGGACGGCGGAGCTGGGAGAAGCCCTGGGGGCTGAGGCGCTCGCCCTGGGGGAGGATCCCCCAGGAGTGGACCTACTCCTGATCGCTGTGCGGGATGACGCTCTCGAAGAGGTCTGCGGTGGCCTGGCCCGAGCCCCCTGGACGAGGGGAGTCCCCAAGCTTGTTTTCCATGGCTCAGGGTCCCGGGGTTTGGAGGTCCTGGAGGACTTCAGGGCGAGAGGGAGCGTCCTTGGGGTCCTCCATCCGCTCTTCAGTCTCCAACCCGGAATGGAGATGAAGGATCGGATCTTCGTCCTTTCGGGGGATCGGGAGGCGCGGGCATTGCTGGAGTCTTTGGTTCGATCCCTTGGAGGGCTTCCCCGCTATGTTCCTGACTTGGACCCGGCCCTCTACCACTGCGCGGCGTCGATGCTGGCCAATGGGGCCACCGCCCTCTACGCGGCAGGCCTGGAACTTTTACAGGAGGCGAGCGGGGGGGCGCTCGGGAAGGAGGAGGCCAAGCGCTTGATGCGGGCATCCTTGGAGGCCCTCGACCAGGGCGAAGCGGCGCGGGTCCTCACGGGGCCTGTCCAGCGAGGGGACCTGGAGACAGTGGCCCGGCACTTGGAGAGCTTGGAAAAACATTCCCCCCAACAGCAGCGGCTCTACAGGGCGCTCATGGGCTTCGCCCTCTCTCTGGCTGCCCGCGGAGGTTTGGCGGAGGGCCTCTGCAGGGACCTCGCTCTTCTCCTCGAGGAGGAAGGAGATTCATGACCCTCTTTGTCGCCAGCCTGATGCCCAAGGGGGTGGAAGAAGGGCGTGAGCAGGGGAAGGCTGCGCTGCGCTCCGGAGCGGATCTGATCGAGTTCCGCGTGGATCGCCTCCGGCATCCTTCCGAGGTGGCGACCCTCGTGTCCTTGTTCCCCGAACACAGCCTGGTGGCCTGCAGGGTGCCCGAGGATGGAGGGGAGTGGACCGGTTCGGTGGAGGATCGGAGGAGGATGTTGATGGCGGGTGCCCAGGCGGGTGCGGCCTGGGTCGATTTGGAGCTCTGGGAGTCCTTGGTGTTCCCACCCGGGACCAAGGCCAAGATTCTCCGCTCCTACCACCGGCTTCACGGCGCTCCCTCTCAGCCGGCCGAACTGCTCGGGAGGATGCGACGCTCGGGAGCCGACGCCCTCAAGGTGGTTTGGATGGGCTATGACGCCGCCGACTACGAAAAGATCCACGAACTCTATTCCCTGGTCCCCGATCTCCCCCTGACGGCGTTTTTGGTAGGGAAGGCGGGGCGTTCCTCCCGGTTCCTGTCGGTGTTGGAGGGGGCGCCTTTCCTCTATTGCGCTCCCGGTCCCGGCCAGGCGGTTGCAGAGGGCCAGCCCGACCTCTTCGAGGCCGCCCAGATCTATCGACTCGCGGAGGCGCGGCCGGGGGATCGTTTTTGGGGGTTATGCGGATCGCCGGTGGAGCACTCTTTGGGATATCGCCTCCACAACGGACTTGGGCGATGGATCCCCGATGCCCCCCGTTACTTCCCCTTCGAGACGCAAGAACCCGAGGCGCTGGCAAGGCTCCTCTGGGGGATTCACGGGGAGAGTTTTTTAGGGCTCTCGGTCACCGCGCCGCACAAGAGGCGTGCCTTTCGCATGGCCGTGGTCCGCGACGAATGGGCTCTGGCCTGTGGATCGGTGAACACGCTGAAGCCCAGCGAGGAGGGGTTTCTGGGGTTCAACACGGACGCTCCGGCGATTGCCAGGTCCCTTGCGGCCGCCTCCCCCCATGATTTGAGTGGAGTGACAGCCCTGGTCGTCGGGGGAGGGGGTGTGGCCCGTTCCGCCTGCGTTGCCCTCCAGTCCCTGGGTTGCCGGGTGGCGATCGCCGCCCGCTCCCGCAAAAAGATTCTGGATTTCGCCAAGGAGAGAGGGGTGACGGTTCTTCCCTTCGAGGCGAGCCTTGTCAAGGACCTCTCCGCGAGGGTCCTGGTCCACGCCACCCCGGTGGGGCAGGAGGGGGGGGCGGCAGAAGGGGAGTCTCTTTTCTCGGAAGCGGATCTGCCCCATGGGTTGTTGGCCTTGGACCTGGTTTACCGGCCTGCGCGGACTCCCCTCCTTGACCGTGTCGTTCGGGCGGGTGGCAAGGCGGTGTCCGGACTGCGTGTTTTTCTCCACCAGGCGGCTCTTCAGGCGGAGATCCTCCTGGGGGTCCGGGTTCCCCCCCTGGGAGGGACCGATGCCCTTGCGGTCCTGTTGGGTCCCGAGGGCCGGGAGTTGGAGAGGGAGGAGGACAGGTGAGGGCCATCGTCCTGATCGGTCAGCGGGGAACAGGCAAGACCACCTTGGGGGCGCTTCTGGCTGACCGCTTGGGGCTTCCCTTTTGGGACAGTGATCAGGTGTTCCACCGGGAGTTGGGGTGCTCCCCCGGGGATTGGATCCGGAACCTTGGGGAGGCCTCTTTTCGGCAGCAGGAGGAGCGAGTGGTCTGCCGCCTTCTTCGGAGGATCCTTCTGGTCCCGGGGGTCCTGGCCCTCGGTGGAGGGGCCCCCTGCAGTTCCTTGACCCGGGGGTGGATGGGGAGACTCCGTCAGGGGACTGGGTGGGTGGTCTATCTGACCTGCTCCCTCGAGCGTGCCTTGGAACGTCAGAGGGGACGTGCGGAGCAGGAACCGCTCCTGAGGGCCGCTTCCCCGCGAGAAGATGGCGCGCGGCTCTTCGCCCAGCGGCATTCCATTTACCTCCAAGCCTCCGACCTTCTCTTCGAGAATGATTTCGCTTCCCCGGGCACGGCCCTGGAGGCTCTGGTCTCTCTCTTGGGTTTGGAGGTTTGAAGGGGGAACTTCGTTGCTCCTATCGAGCCCTTTTGGCTCTTTGTCCTCCCTTGTCTCGAATTCACGCAGGTTCCGGGCTAATGTATGAGCACCCGGAGGTCGAGAAAAGAAGAGGCGGGATCAGAATCCAGGAGCGCGCGTGTGAGACCAGAGCTTAGGCCCAATGATGAGGGGATCCTTATCCTAAGCTGCCTTCTTGGGCTCGCTCTGATGGTGCTCCCGGCAAAGGGAGCTTCTCCTTATGGCTCAGGTTTTTCCTCGCCTGGTCTCAATGCGGACAAAGGGGAGAGTGTCCTCCAAATCCATCCTTCCCAGGATCGCATCGCCCTCTACAAAAAATTCCTTCTGGGTCCGGATCCAAAACCCGAAAAGAGCGAGGAGCGCAGGATCGCCATTCTGAGCCTGGTTCGGAATCCGGACCCCAGGGCACACGCGGTTCTGCAAGAAGTCTTGGCGCTGGCGGGAAACCCTGTGCGGGTTCCTCTCTCCACTCTCGAAAAAATTTGCGAAGCCCTGACGGAACAGGAGATCCTGGATCTGGGGGGACAGCCCTTTGCCAAGACCGATCCGGCTTCTTCGAAGAAACTCGAGATCTACCGGAGTTACGTTCCGGTCATGATCGCCCTACGAGCGAAGAAGGTGGGAGCAAAGCCTTCCGTCCTTTCCTCCATTCGGCGGTTCTTTCTACTCCTTCCGGCCAAGGTCCGTCGGGAGGTGTTGGCCAGGGAACTCACCAACAAGGACCACAAGCTTGTGGCCGCGGCCGTTCGCATCAGTGGGATCACCAGGGATCCGGAACTCGCCCCCTTTCTCGCTCCCTTGTTGGGACAAAAGGACCTCAAGCCGATCGTCCAGGACGCCCTGGCTCGTTTGACGCTGAGGGTGGCTCTCTTCCATACCGACAAGGAGTTTTTTTCCTGGTGGAAAAGCCACAAGGGAAAGAGCTATGAGGACCTTGCGGAGGAGGCCCTCCTTGCGAACCTGCATCGGAGCCGCAAGGTGGAAGAAACCTTCCATCAGCGCTCCCTCGCCTTTGCGACCCAGGCCTTGGAGATGGGCTTGCGGGTTCGGCCTCTTCCCTGGGGCTCTTTTCACAGCCTGCTGGGTCAGGTCGAGGACCCAAGGGACCGTGCTTTTCTTGGTTCGAAGCTCTTCGCGGGGCTTCGGAAGCTCTCCCAGAGCAAGGGGAAGGAACCCCCTTGGCAGCCCACCGACCCAGGGCTCATGGAGTTCTTCGAGTTTGTCCGGGGGGAATACGGAAACGGCTCGGACCCCGAGCGAAAAGGGGTCTGGCTCTCCCTCGTCACCATTCTGGGCAAGGCCCTCGGGGGGAAACCGGAGGATTGGGCTCGCTCCACCTTAGAGAACCTCCTCAAAGGAAAGGAATCTGTTGATCTCAAAACCGCCTTGGACCTGTTGACCTTCTTTCCTGTGGATGATGCCAGGGAGGCGGTTCTCAAGTGGATCGAAGGGGAGATGGGAAAGGATCTCCCCCAGGCAAGTCGCTGGGATCTTCTTGGTTTCGCCCTCGAAGTCCTGGGAAGGATGGGAGCGCCGGAGGATCGCGTCCTCCTCAAGGGGATCCGCGAACTCTCGCTAGGTCTCGTCCGAAAGAAGGGCTTTCCCATGAAACTTCGCGAGGCGGCCTTGGATCTGGGAGGCAAGCTGGATGGACCCGGGGTCCTGGAGGGCTTTCAGCCCATCGTCCTCTCCAGCTCGGACCAGATCCCTTCTTCTCTCCGAATGCGGGCCTTCGGTTGGGTCGAGACGCTTGGAACGAGTTTGTTGCAGGCGGAAAAAGGTCCGGGCGCGATCACCGAGGCCGAGAGGATCCTTGCCTTTTTCTTTCAATGCCTCAGCGATCCGGAACCCAGGCTTCGGGAACAGGTCTGCAAGTCCCTGGAGGCCTTCCCGCCCTCCCCAAAGAACTTTCCGGAAGCCAAGCGAAGAGAGTGGGGGGGAAGAATCCTCGGTCGGGTAGGAAAGAGGCTTCGTGAGGAGACCGATGCCCATGTGATCGAAGCGCTCCGACAGGTTTTCCTGGGCTCGGGCAAGGGAAGTTTGCTGGGGGCCACAGTCCTCGAGCATTACGTCGGTGTTTTGCTGCATTGGGGGGAAAAGAGGCGGGCGGAATATGTCAAGCTGTTGCCCGCTTTTCTCCAGGATCTTCGCGAGCTTCTCAAGCAGAAAGGGATGCCTCCCAAAATCCTAGTTGCCTATGCACGCTCCCTGAACCGTGCCGGGTTGAAGCGTCCGGCTGCGGAGATTCTGGATGCGCCCGCCTTGGTGGCCCTGGACCAGGGAGCGGACGCCCTGCCCGAAAACCAGCGAGTCGAAGCCAGGCGGATCCGTAAAGAACGGGCAGCCCTCCTTCTCGCCCTTCTCGGGGAGGAGGGACTCCCCGGGACCTGGACTCCCGCCAAGCAAAAGACTCTGGCCCAGAGGATCCTCGGGGCTCGCAGGGGACTTCTCACCCTTGGAGGCGAGAATCCGATGGCCTTATTCTACCTGGGCTGGGCGGAGCTTTTCGAAGGCAACACCCAGGAGGCCGAAAAGGTCCTGGCGCGGTTCCGGGCGGCCCATCCCGCCGCGGGACCAGGGGTCCTTTCGCAGGCGGGTCTGCTTGAGGCCAAGGCTCTGCTCAAGATGGGCAAGGCGAAGGCCGCAGCGGAGCTCCTTGCCAAGCGCAAGGACCTGGATGCTTTGCTCCTTCTCCTCGAAGCACGAAAGGCGATCGGGGACCACCAAGGAGTGGTCGCCTCGGTGCAGGAGCTTCTTCAAACTCCGGGCTTTCCCTCCACCGGACCCAAGAATGTGGATGTCCTGATGGATCAGGCTCAGGCTCAAATCGCGATGAAGGACTTGAAAGGGGCTGAGGAGACCCTGAAAAGCCTTCCTCTGTTGAGCCGGGCTGCCGCCAGGACCAGGCTCAAGCTCCTCCGGACCGAGTTGGAGGAACTTCGCAAAAAACTGCAACCCAAGGAAGGGAATCCTTCGGAGAAGAACGCTGCAAAGAAGGGGAAAACGGGGACTCCAGTTTCCTCGAAGAAAGCGGAAAAACCGAGCAAGATTCCAAGCTCCCGGAATGCCCCCAAGAGCCCCAAAGAGGCCAAGCAGGGTAAGGGGGAGGAGAAGGGGAAGAGCCGGAAGGGGGGAGGAGTGGAAAAAAAAGACTCCAAGTGAGTCTTGCTTTCCGGGGACTCCTTCTTAGACTTCTCTACCCGCATTTGGCGGATCAAGTTGCGCGGGGTGGAGCAGTCCGGTAGCTCGTCGGGCTCATAACCCGAAGGTCGGAGGTTCGAATCCTCTCCCCGCCACCAAGGAAGGGAAGTTCCTCATGGGAGCTTCCCTTCTTTCTTTTTTTCCCTCGGGATCCTCCTGGTTCCATGCCTTTTCCTTCGAGAATCGTTGCAAGCAGGATGGAAATGATCTAACCTTTGGTCTTTGAGTGCTTGGAATGGTTTGGGTCGTTTGGGTTTCCCCTTGTCCTTTTCGGTTTCGGTACTTGCAATACTAGTACTTGTAGTACTCGTTGTTTATTTTTTGTAGGCTTTGCCGGTGGACTCCGGGTTCCAAGGTTTCATCCCAAAGGAACGTGGTCGCGACTACGTCGAACTCTGAGGTGGCTCTGTGCTGGGGGCTGGTGTAGATCGGTTGAAAAGGAAAAAGAGGTAACCATGTCTGAGCAATCAGCTACGGGCGTCGTCAAGTGGTTTAACGAAGAGAAAGGATACGGATTCATCCAGCAGGAGAGCGGTCCCGACGTTTTTGTTCACTTTCGCCAAATCAATGGGACGGGCCACCGTACGCTCAACGAAGGTCAAAAAGTGACCTTCGACATCGTTCAAACCGACAAGGGGCTTCAGGCCGAGAACGTTTCCATCCTTGACTGACCCGTTTCTCTTTGCCCCGAGTCGCCCTCGCGCCGTCGGGATCCGTGTTGTCGGAGTTCTTCTCGGCGGGGATCTTTCAGGGCTGGCTTGAACACACTTGGAGCGAAGCAGAGCCTCCCGGTCCTCTGGGGCCGGGAGGCTCTTTCCTTGGTTCTCTCCGAATGGATCGAAAACAGGAAACCGACGGATTCAAGCTCTTCCGTTTGCACAAGATCTTGTAGGCTTTCCGGGCATGCAAGAACCGGATGGGATGGTCGAGGGTGGTCGGCCTTCGGGATGGCGGATCCAAAAATGGGATCTTCATATGTGGGGATGGGCCATCGCCCTCCTGCTTCTTTCCTGGGCCACCTACACTCTCTGGGAGAAAGGGCATCGCTGGGAGTCTGCCGAGCATTGGATTTTGACGTGGACAGGAGGGAATGGGGCGCGTGGGCCTCTCTGGTACATCGGGACCATCCTTAGCGATCTTGGGCACGGCTTCTTTCTCGCTTCTCTTCTTTGGGTGCTTTGGATCCATGGACTCAAGGTTTCCCGGGTTCAAGAGGGGGTCCTCTGGTTGCTGATCGCGGGGTTGGTATGCGCTCTCATCAAGCAGGTGGTGGATCGGGACCGCCCCTTTGGTGCCGGTCCCTACTCCTGGCCCTCGGGGCATTCGGCGGCTGTCCTCTCCCTTGCTCTTTTCATGGGAACCTGGGTTCGAAAACCATGGGCTATCGCCTTTCTCTCCCTTGGCTTTTTGGTCGGAATCTCTCGGATCGTACATCTCCGGCATTTTCCTAGTGATGTCCTTGGGGGGTTCAGCCTCGCTTTCTTTGTGGGGCCGCTTGTCCGGAGAGTCCCCCTCCTGCTCCCTTCCTCCCTGGAAGGGCAGAAACCCAGGGTGGTGGGGCTGGGGATCGGCCTCATGGTTTTCCTGCTTGGGGTCCAGAGACTTCCATCCCGTCCCGATCTTTCGGTGGGATTCCTTGGGATTCTTCTGTTCCTTGGACTCGTTGGACTTCTCAAGGAGAGGGAGGCATGAGGCGTTCCCTCAAGCGGGCGATTCTTCGAAGACCGGGCCTGAGTCTGCTGCTTCTCTTTCTTCTCGCCTTCCTGGTTTCGGCCTCGGGAATCGGGCACTTTCCCTTGCTGGATGTGGACGAACCCCGCTTCGCCGCAGCCTCCCGTGAGATGCTGAAGCCAGGGGGAGATTGGATCATTCCCCACTTCAATGGGCACGAGCGCTTCGATAAACCGATTTTGATCTATTGGCTCCAGGCGGGTGCGATGAGCATCTTTGGTCCCGGCGCCTTGGGTGCCCGGCTTCCATCGGCCCTCGCCCTTGGGATCGCCGCCCCCCTCACGGCCTTGATCGGATTCGAATTGGGGCTCTCCTTTTTGCTCGCACTCCTTTCCGGCCTGATCCTAGTCACCACTGCCCAGGCCCAGATCATGGGCCACGCGGCCACCGCCGACGGGGTCATGCTCGCCTTTGTGCTTGCCGCGATCTGGATGCAGGTTCAAAGGTTTCGGCGAGGACCCGGTGCCTGGAATTTCCTCGGGCTCTGGGGTTTTCTTGGGCTGGCCTTTTTGACCAAGGGACCTCCGGCTCTTGTCGCACCCTTGGCTCTGGGAGTGGGCATCCTATGGGCGGGGGGCAGGCCGAGATTTAGGTCTGTTTTCCTGGGGCTGTGCCTCCTTGTCGCAATGGTCCTGGCCTGGGGCCTCCCGGCGCTGGAGCGAAGCGAAGGACGCCTCTGGACCATGGGGCTGATGAAACATGTCGTGGAGAGAAGCCTGCGTCCTTTCGAGGGGCATGGAGGCTTCGCTCCCTGGTGGTATCTCTTTTACCTCGTGAGCGTTCCCTTGACCTTCTTGCCATGGTCGCCTTTTCTCGTGCATGGGATCGCCTGGTGGAGGCGGGCCGTCGGCGGAATCGAGGCCGAGGCAGCCAAGGTCCTCGGAGGCTGGATCCTTGGGACTCTGCTCGTTTTCACTCTCGTCACGAGCAAGATGCCTCACTACCCACTCCCCTGTTTTCCCGCTCTGGCCATCCTCCTCGGCTTTGGTCTGGAGCGGAAGGTCTACCAGGGGCACCGTCCGGCCTATCTGTTCTTTGGCTTGGGAGTACTCCTTCTTCTCCTCTTCCCCATCCTTCCCCTTGCCGAGGGTCTGGATCGGGGTTTTCCCCACGCCCTCCAAATCGGCGCAGCCCTTTTCCTGGGCTGTTTTCTGGCTGGGAGGATGATAAGGAGGAGGTTTCCCCTCAAGGCTTCCTTGTTCCTGGCTCTGGGAGCGGTCGTGGGGTTTTCCTTGTTGGGTGGGCGACTCCTGCCTTCGGTCGGCCCCTATTTCTTGACGCCCAGGGCAGCTCCTCTTCTGCGCCCTTATCTTTCGGACGGGCTTCCCATGTACCGGTTTCGGGTGGTGGCTCCCTCCCTGGTTTTTCTTTTGGACCATCCTCTCCCCCTGCTCGATGCTCGGGGAAAGAAAACGCCCTACAAGTGGGGACTGGAGGCCATGGGGAGGGGGCAATTGCGAATCCTGACCAGGAAAGGGAAGATCCCTTTTCTGAGGGATGGCCTGCCAGGCATTGCCGATCCCAAGTTGAGAGCCCGGGTTCAGCGGTACCTCGAGGAACCTCTCGTCCAGCAAAAGGGCTGGTATCCGGGGAGAGGGCGTTGGTGGACCCTCGTCCTGCTGGGAAAGGCGCTCCCCTCACGGTAGAGGCCCTCCCCCTTCCAAGCGCTGAAGCCTGAAATGGAGAGATCCCTTAGCAGCCTCAGCGCCACTTGAGAACCAGGAGGGGGGCGGTCTCCAGGTCGAGTCGTTCCAGCCAGTCCAGGAGGAAACGCCTGGCGCTGAGCACCCCCTGGAGGCGTTTTTTCGAGGAATTCCAGTGGACGAGGAGCTTGTGTTTGGGGTCGGAGGGGAGGAGTTTTTTGGGGAGGAGGAGTTCGAAATGGGTCACCCCCCTGGTTCGAATGCGAAATTGGGGATTGTTGTGGACCCTTTTCCAACTCGCCTCGATTTTTGCGGTCCGCTCCAGGGCTTTTTTCGCGAACAAGACCCGTTTGGCTTCCAGATTCATCCGTTTCCATTTTCGAGGGGAGATGGCAATCCCAACGGAATCCTGGACCTTTCGGGGATCCAGTCGTGTCGCCCGAAACCAGAAGGAGCGGGCCTGGTCCCGGCGGGAACAGCGAAAGAGGATCCGCTGGGGTAGCGGGTTTCTCAGACCGGAGGAGAAGAAGGCCTTCCAAGGGGCCTTGCTCATGTCATAGCGATGGCCCAGCTGGGGAAAGGTGAAGAAGATCTTGTTGGGGGCTTGGTTCCGGCGAAAGGTCTCGAAGGCGTAGCGAAGGTTCCAGAGCAAACCGGGGTCGTCCTTGAGTCCTTGGAGATCCAGGATGGGAACTCCCCAGAGATTGTCCAGGAGCCGAAGGTTGTTCTGGCCGAAGCGCGTGGTGAGCCTCGGGCCACCGATCATGGGGGCGATCCCCGCCCATCGGTCGGGAAAGCGAAGGCCGAGATCCCAGCTCAGGTGTCCCCCTCTGCTGGTCCCTCCCAAGAAGATCCGGTTGGAGTCGATGGGAAGGTGGATCAAGGCATAACGGAGGGTGGAGAGTTCGGCCTGCCTTTCAGCGTCCGAAAACCCATACCCTCTCTCGGTTCCCTTTCCCGTGCCTGCGACAACGATGAATTGAAAACGATCCGCGAGTCCTCGCCATTGGAGCACCTGGTTTTGGGCATTACCTCCAGAGCCGTGCATCGCCAGGAGGAGGGGATACTTGTTCTTGGAATCGTAGTTCCTAGGTGGATAGACCAGGACCTCTCTCTCTGTCATTCCCTCCTTTTTACCGAGGAAGACCTCTACTTTGCGGCGATGGATCTTTCCTCCCTGGAGATCCGGCAGGGGGAGGAGGGGGCGGGGAAGCCGGCGGACCCTCGCTTCCCAAACCAGGGAATCTCCAGGAAAGGCTTTTAGGAGGATCGCCAGTTGCTTTTCCCGTCTTTCGGGATGAGAGATGGAGACAAGATGCAGAAGGCGCTTGCGCTCCTCCTGCCGAGGCTGTTCTTGGAGGTGGGTGGAGAGGCCCAGAAGGAGTGCGAAGGAGGCCAGGAGCATCTACGCCATCATACGGGCCCTGTGGGACACCCAATGGGGGGCAAAAGAGGAAATCTTTCTTATAAAGATCTGATTTTTTTCCCAGCAATGAAACGCATCCTTACTTATGATCTCTCCCGACTTGCGTGGGGATTGCCTCCTCCCAAACTTTTTTTGGTTGCTACGCATGGATGAAAAACCGCATTGGACGCCTCTAAAGTCTAGGTCCGCCCCTGCTTATGGAAAACCCTCCAAGAGGGCGGGGAAGGATGGGTCATCACTGAAAACCCGTTCCTGTGGCGAAAGCCCTTGGCTTCCACCCCTTTCCCCTGTTTCCCCCGTGTCTACCCAGGAAATCAGTGCCGACCAATGGGACTCTCTCTCCATCCTCCAACACAAAGTTCTCGAGACCTGTGCGCTGGGGGAGGGCACCCAGAAGATTCTGGATCTCCTCTGTGGGCTGGTCGAGGAGATGGTTCCGGGTTCGGTGACCTCTATCCTTCTGTATGACCCCAAGGAGGGGATCCTCCGATGGGGGGCCGGCCCGAATGTTCCACCTCCCCTCCAGGAGCACTTGCTCTTCCTGCCCTTGGAAATCGGGATGGGCTCTTGTCCCTCCTCTGTGCTCTCCCGTTGTGAGAACTATGTGGAAGATACCTTGACCGACGAACGATGGGCCAAGGTGCGGGACATCGCCGAGAAATTTGGAATCCTTGCTTGCTGGTCCCTCCCCATTATGGACGGGGAGGGGGAGATCCTGGGAACCTTCGCGATCTCCATGGATCGCAGGGGAGGGCCCAACCCCTTCCAGGAGCAGCTCCTTCGGACCGCTCGCTATCTCGCAGGGGTTACCCTCCTCAAAGACCGCTTGACCCAACGGAAGGTGGAGTTGGACCGGGCTCTTCAACATGGAAAGCGGCTCGAATCCCTTTGGCGATTGACGGGAGGGATCGCCCATGATTTCAACAACACTCTCACCGCGCTGCTTGCCTACTGTGACCTCCTCAGGGAGAGGGTGAGGCCCGATGGCTCCCTCGAGCCTGGGAGTTTGAAGGATTTGGAAGAGCTCGAAAAAGCCGCTATGCGCGGTGTGGAGATTGCCCGAAAACTGCTCCTATTCCGCCAGGACGAACCACTCCATCCCGTCATGCTGGAACCCAACGGCATTGTGGAAGAGATCTGTCTGCTCTTTCGCAAGGTGTTTGGAGAAGACATGGAGTTCCAACTTTCGCTCTCCCAAAAGGGGTTGCGGATTCGGGTGGATGAGGCGGTTTTCGGCCAATCGATCCTCTATCTCCTGGTGAATGTCAGAGATCAGCTCGGAGGAGGGGGAACCCTTCTGGTGGAAACCAGGATGGAACCCCTGTTCGAGGGAGAGGATGGGCGAATGGGGGCGGGAGCCTCCTTCCATCTGTTGGTCTGTGGGAGGCACGAAAAGGGCTTTGCGGTCCCTCTGGAAAAGGGATTGGATGGAGTCCTCGCCAGAGTGGAGGGCTTCGCCAAGAACGCGGGGGGGAGCTTGAAGCCTGGGCGAAACCTCGATGGGGCTTCTTGTTGGGAAATGGTTCTCCCGGCTTTTACCTCGGAACCCCAGGACCCTTCCTCGGAATCTCCGCCCCTTCCTTCGAGTGAGCCGTCAGGGCCCTCATCCGGGGAGTTGAGGGGACGTGGGGAAACGATTCTTGTTTGCGAGGATGAGCCTTCGATTCGGACGCTGCTTGAGCGGCTTCTCGGAGAACGGGGCTTCAAGGTCTTGTTGGCACCCAACGCGGAAGAGGCCGAAGCCCTCTACCAAACCCACCCCGCCAGGATCGACCTCCTCCTGACGGACCTTGTACTTCCCCGAAGGAATGGGTTCGAACTCGCCTCTCGCCTCCGAGAAACCCGGAAAGATTTGCCGGTTATTGTCATTACTGGATACTCCCAGGAGATGGTTCCCCCCAAACCGGAGGGGCTCAGGATCCCCATCCTGAAGAAACCGTTCCGCTCCGAGGCCCTCCTGGATTTGATTGGCGAGTTCCTGGGATCCACCAGGGATCGCTGAGGGGAAGCCCATCCCCTGGAGGGGGCCGACCCTCCGGTTTGTTGTAGATTGGTTTAAAGATCCGCGCCTGCAAGCTCCGAAAGCCAGAAGGATTCCACCCCATTGATTTCCAGGAGATTGTATGCGCATTAATGAGCCAAATACGGGTAGAGAAGTTCCTTTTGGCAAAAAGGAAATCCTCCTTTCGACCACCGATCCGGGTGGAGTCATTACTTACGCCAATCAAGATTTCGCCAGAGTGGCGGGCTATTCCCTCGAGGAGCTGGTGGGCCAACCCCACAACCTCGTTCGTCACAAGGACATGCCTCCCCTGGCCTTCAAGGATCTCTGGGGGACGATCCAGGGCGGGCGCTCCTGGCTCGGGGTGGTGAAGAACCATTGTAAGAACGGAGACCACTACTGGGTGGATGCCTATGTCACTCCCATCCAGAAGAATGGGAAGATCATCGAGTACCAATCGGTCCGCGTTCTCCCCTCGCGGGACCGGGTCGAGCGGGCGGATGCGCTCTACAAGAAACTCCGGGAGGCCCCCAAGGGGAAGCTGCCCAAGGAGATCCTTCCACCCAAACTGAATCTCCTACAAAAATCCCTGCTTGTTGCCGTGTTCTCACTGCTGGTCGCCGTCCTACCAGCCTTCGTGCTGGGGGCAGGAGCCGCCTGGTATTGGTTCGCGGCGAGTTTCGTCGCGGGAGGCCTTGTCGGAATGGTGGGATTGCGCACGGTTTTGCATCCTGTCATGGAGGTGGCTCGGCGGGCCAAGGAGACCTACGACAACCCTCTTGCCCATTACATCTATGCCGGAAGGACGGATGAGGCGGGGGCCCTACGTTTCCTCCTGCATTACCGCAAGATGGAGGCCGTTGGAATCCTGGGGCGTCTCCGGGAATCGGCTGAAGGGCTCGTGGAGAGCGCGACCGGCCTCAAGGAAAGCGCCCAAGCGACCAGTGAGAAGCTCCATGAGCAGCGGAACCAAACCGAGCTGGTTGCCGCCGCAATGGAGGAGATGAGCGCTTCGGCGACCGAAGTGGCCAATCACACTGAGAACGCGACCGAGCATGCCAAGGACTCGGCCCTACAGGTGAGCGAGGCCCTCCCGGTGGTCGAGGGGGCGGAGTCCTCCATGACCTCCCTCTCCTCTTCGGTCCAGAACGCCGCCGAGGAGATCGAGACCCTGGTAAAGGAGAACGACCGGATCCGGAAGGTTCTGGGGATCATTACCGATATTGCGGAGCAGACCAACCTGCTCGCCCTCAACGCCACGATCGAAGCGGCGAGGGCTGGAGAACAGGGGCGCGGGTTCGCGGTGGTCGCTGATGAAGTGCGAGCTCTGGCACAGCGGACGGAGAAAGCGACCGGTGAGATCGAAGAGGTCATCCAGAAGCTGCGGGCCCGGGCGGACGAGGCTCGGGAGATCATGGTCCGGGGGCGTTCCCTGAGCGAGAAGACGGCCCAGGATGTCCAAATGGGTGCGGAAGCCCTGAGGCAAATCGGGTCGGGGATCCAATCCATCCAACAGATGAGCGAAGGGATCTATCTGGGCGCCAACGAACAGAAGAAGGTCTCCATGGAAATGGTCGAAAAGGTTGTCAACATCAGCCGCTCGGGGGCCGATATCAACGAATTGGCCGAAAAGAACGCCGAAGAGGGGGACCGCCTCCTCCAGATCTCCAAGGGGTTGAAGGACCTGGTGATCCAGTTCCGCGGCTAGCTGCCTGTCGGACCTAGCCCTAGGACCCCAGCCCTAAGGCCGCCGGTAGCGAAAAAGAACCGGGGCCTCCTCCTTGGGAGGGGGATCTGCGACATTCGGACCTCAGAAATTCTTGGGCAATACCTTTGCCTGGGAGGGACCTCCTCGCAACACTGTTGCGCCGGAGGATAGATGATGAAGGTCGGAGTTCCCCGCGAGTTGAGTCCTGGTGAAACCAGGGTCGCCCTGAGTCCTGAGTCGGCGGCGCGCTTTGCGCGTCTTGGGGTCGAGGTCCTCTTCGAGAAGGGCCTGGGCTCGAACTGCAACTGGGAGGATGCCCTCTATGAAAAGGCAGGGGCCAAGGCCGCCAAGGACCGGGATCAGATCCTGGCCGAATGCGACATCTTGCTGAGGGTGCAAAACGCGCCCCCGGACGAGATCCCCAAGCTAAGAGAGGGGGTGTTTCAGGTCTGTTTCCTGGATCCGTTCCGGAACAAGGAAGGCGTGGAGGCCTTGAGGAAGGCCGGGGTCTCGGCCTTCAGCATGGAGATGGTGCCTCGCAGCACTTACGCCCAAAAGATGGACGCTCTGAGTTCACAGCACTCCATCGCGGGCTATGCCATGGTCCTCCTGGCCGCGGATCGTTTGGATCGGGTCTTTCCCATGATGATGACTCCGGCGGGAAACATTGGCCCCGCCCGTGTTTTCATCATCGGGGCGGGGGTCGCCGGTCTCCAAGCCATTGCGACCGCCAAACGGATGGGAGCCAGGGTGGAGGCCTTCGATACTCGGCCTGTCGTCGAGGAACAAGTCCGTTCCCTGGGCGCCAAGTTCGTCAAGATCGATCTCGGCGAAACGGGACAGACCGAGCAAGGCTACGCCAAGGAACTGACCGAGGAACAAAAAGCTCTTCAGCTCGCGGGCATGAAGAAGGTTTGCTCCCAGAGCGATGTGGTCATCACCACCGCACAGCTCTTTGGGCGTCCTGCTCCTGTTGTCGTCACCAAGGACATGCTCTCCTCGATGCGCCCTGGGGCCATCGTGGTGGATTACGCGGTGGAGAGCGGCGGCAATGTCGAGGGGAGCAAGCCGGGAGAGGAAGTCGAGGTCGAGGGAGTCCGTGTCCTCGGATTCAAGAATATCCCCGGCCGGATCGCGGCAGACGCAAGCCGCATGTATGCGAACAACCTCTATTACTTCCTTGAGGAGTTCTTCGACAAGGAAGAGAAGCGATTCCGGTTCGATCCGGAAAATGAGATTTACAAAGCCTGCCTCATCACCGAGGGGGGCAAGGTGGTCAACCCCATGGTCCTCGAGATCTACGGTAAGGAGGAGGGAGGGGCATGAGTTTCGAAGTCCTAGCGTTCCTGTTCATGCTTTCGATGTTTTTGGGCTTGGAGTTGATCGCCAAAGTCCCCTCCCAGCTGCACACTCCTCTGATGTCGGGGTCCAACGCGATCTCGGGGATCACGCTGATCGGGGCAATGGTCCTGGCAGGACATAGCGGTGGGAGCACCTTCGCTTTGATCCTGGCGGCGGTTGCTGTGTTTTTCGCGTCCATCAACGTGGTGGGTGGCTACCTTGTCACGGACCGCATGCTCGAGATGTTCAAGAAGAAGGATGACAAGAAGGGGGGAGAGCGATAATGGATTCCATCCGCATTCTTCTGCTCCTGGTTGCTGCCGCCTGCTTCATCATGGGGCTCAAGCTCCTTGGAAGACCCGAGACAGCCCGCAGGGGCAACCTGGTCTCCTCCCTGGGGATGCTCTGCGCGGTCCTGGGAACAGCCCTGGTCGTTTGGGAGGGACATGGCAGCTTCACCCCGATTCTCATCGGAATCCTTGCTGGAGCCGTGGTGGGGATCCCCACCGCCAAAAAAGTCAAGATGACGGCTATGCCCGAGATGGTGGCCCTCTTCAATGGATTTGGAGGAATCGCGAGTCTCCTGGTTGGCTGGTCTCAGCTCCATTCGATGAATGTGTCGGGAGGAGTTCAGTTCCTGTCCTTCTTCGGGGGGATCTCGATCTTTTTGGCCATGCTGATCGGAGGAATCACCTTTACGGGGAGCCTTGTCGCTTTCGGCAAGCTGGCCGGACACATCCCGACCAGGCCCATCCTTCTTCCCAACCAGAACCTGATCAACGGGGCCGTCCTCTTATTGGTCCTGGTGGGAGCGGTTTTCTTCGGGCTCCACCCGGACCAGTACTGGATTTTCCTGATCGCCGCGGTCATCAGCCTCGGGATGGGAATCACGGCGGTGATCCCCATCGGAGGGGCGGACATGCCCGTTGTGATTTCCCTCTTGAACAGTTACTCCGGACTGGCCGCCTGTGCCGCCGGGCTGGCTGTCCAGAACAATCTCTTGATCATCACCGGTGCCCTGGTGGGAGCTTCGGGGATCATCCTGACCAACATCATGTGCAAGGCGATGAACCGCAGCCTCGCCAACGTCCTGTTCTCCGGATTCGGGGCAGTCACCTCTGGCGGGGCCGGGGGAGGCGGCCAGGAAAAGAAAGAGGCCAAGTCCAAAACGCCGGAGGATGTCTATTACCTCCTGGAGGCCGCCAATTCCGTGGTCTTCATTCCCGGCTATGGGATGGCGGTGGCCCAGGCCCAGCATGCGGTCCGGGAGCTGGCCGACATCCTGATGGAAAACGGAACGGATGTGAAATTCGCCATCCACCCTGTCGCCGGCCGCATGCCGGGCCATATGAATGTCCTCCTGGCCGAGGCGAACGTAGACTACGATCAACTCGTCACCATGGACGACATCAATCCCATCATCGATACCATTGATGTGGCTGTCGTGATTGGGGCCAACGACGTCGTCAATCCGGCCGCAAGGGACGACCCCGACTCACCGATCTACGGCATGCCGATTATCGAGGCCGACCGGGCCAAGACCGTCCTGATCCTGAAACGCTCCCTCGGGTCGGGTTTCGCTGGGATCGACAACCCCCTCTTCTACCTGGACAATGGATACATGGTCTTCGGGGATGCAAAGAAGACCTTGGAAGCCATCGTCGCTGAGTTCAAAGAAGACTGATCCGGGTTTCCGGGTGATCCGGGCGCCGGAATCTTCCGGGTTCCAGAATCCTTTCCCTTCTCCCATTGTGGGGCGGGGATGAGTCCCTATTATGGGGCCGTCACGCGGATGGGGAGTTCGATCCCAGGTCCGCGTGGTACCAACAATGTGGGGGAGAATGTGCTTCCCCCGTTCCCAGACAACCGACTGTGGTGGACCCACAGAGAAGAAAATGAAATAGGAGGAGACCTCATGGGTTTCGAACTTCCAGAATTACCTTTTGCCATGGACGCTCTCGCCCCGGCGATCTCCAAGGAGACGCTCGAATACCACTACGGCAAGCACCACCAGGCTTATGTGAACAACATCAACAAACTCGTTCCGGGCACCGAATGGGAGGGGAAGTCGCTCGAGGAGATCATCAAAGGAGCCGAGGGGGGGATCTTCAACAACGCAGCGCAGGTCTGGAATCACAGCTTTTATTGGAATGGCCTGAGCCCCAATGGTGGAGGAGAGCCCGGTGGGGCCATCGGAGATGCCATTGCCTCCTCCTTCGGCGATTTCAATGAGTTCAAATCCAAGTTCAGCGCGGCCGCGGCCACTCTCTTTGGATCGGGATGGGCCTGGTTGGTCAAGAAGGCTGATGGCTCCCTTGACATCGTCCAAACGAGCAATGCGGGGAACCCCCTGAGGGACGGGATGACTCCCATCCTCACCTGCGATGTCTGGGAGCATGCGTACTACATTGACTACCGAAACGCCCGTCCCAAGTACATCGAGTCCTTCTGGGATCTTGTGAACTGGGATTTCGCCTCAAGCAACTTGTAAACCTGTCGAGCCAGGCCGATCCCCACGGTCGGATCGGCGTTTTGTCCTCTTTCCTCCTTTTTCCCGGTTTTATTTTAGACAGGCTTGTTACGGCTTTGGTCCGCCTGGTCTCCACGTCTCCTTTAGGATTGGATACCAATTGGAGGTGTGACCGATGGAGCTTGCGAACGATCCGGGAAGGAGGAGAAAAAGAAAGAGCCCAACCCCGTCCGGTGGAATCTGGAGAGCCTTCCAGGTTCTTTTCTTCGGACTCGGCCTTGGGCTCCTCGTGGTATTGGCGGTTCATGAGAGCCTTGGGCTCAAGCTCTTCTGGAACCTTTGGATTCCTCTCGCCCCGGCTCTCCTCTTGCTGGTTCCGGGGTTCTGGCGGAATGTCTGCCCTCTAGCGAGCGCCTCCCTCTTGCTGCGGCGTCTTCACCTCTCCCTCGGCATCAAGATGGGGAGGAGGGGCATGGTTCTCCTGAGAACCATGGGAATCCTTGCTTTGGTCGTCATTGTTCCCCTACGCCACCCCCTTTTCGACCAGGATGCTTCCCTCACCCTTCTTCTCTTCGCCTTCCTGATTTTCGCCGCTTTGAGCCTGGGCATGGTTTTCGAATGGAAAGCGGGATGGTGTGCGGGAGCCTGCCCGGTTCATCCCGTGGAGCGACTCTATGGGCGACGGAGTCTCTTCCGCTTCGAAAACATGCAGTGTGACCGTTGCGAAGGTTGTGTTCCACGCTGTCCCGATTCCATCCCGGGGGATCGCCCCTTCCGCGGGAAGGACAGCGGGTTTTTCCGAGTCCTGGACGGAGTATTTTTCCCGGGTTTTTTCCCAGGCTTCGTCTGGGGATGGTTCCATGTCCCCAACCTTCATGGCCAGGTGGAATGGGGCGACCTTGTCGACGCCTATGCCTTCCCCCTTTCCGCGGGGGGGCTGAGTTTGCTCCTCTTTGTCGTCCTTGCCTCTCTTCTTGAAAGGAGGAAGGTGGGAGGACTTCGACTTTTCTTCGCCGGGCTGGCCATCGCCTGTTATTACTGGTACCGGCTCCCCGCCCTCTTCGGTTTCGGCCCCTTTCCCGGGGATGGGATGCTCCTGGATCTCAGGGGGAGCCTTCCCGAATGGTTTGAGCCCCTGAGTCACGGGTTTGTGGCCCTGCTGGTCATGGGCTGGTTTCTCCGAGGGTTGGGGGCAAAACCCACCAGCTGGCTCCAGAGGCCCGAGATCAGTCGATAAGAGTTGCAAGCGCCATCCTTCCATTCTCCCCGATCCTCCAGAAGGTTCGAGTTCATCCATCAGGGGGGCTAAGATGAGGGCATGCGATTACTCCTGGCTTCCCTCCTTTTTTTCACCCTTTTCCCCCACATCGCCTCCTCCCAGGAAGGCTATTCCCTCGAGCTGAAACAGGCCGAGGACTTGCTCGCTCGGGGAAAGAGGGCGCGGGCGCGGGGAGCCTTCGAAGACATCCTGGACGCTTTCGAAGAAGAAGCCCCCGAGGACCGTCCCGTCCCCAAGGAGCGGGTTCGGGCCCTCCGGGGTCTCGCCCGAATCCAATTGGAGACGGGGCATTTTGAAGAGGCCTTGGTGCTCCTCGAGCGGGCAAACAAGATCGCGAAAGACGAATGGACCCAGCTCCTCGAAGCCCAGGTACGTTCCCGCCTGGGGCAATACGAAAAGTCTCTTTCCCTCCTCCAACCTCTTCTGAAGAAAAAGGGGCTCGAACCGGGCTTTGAACTGGAAGGACTCTTCCATCGATACCTCTGGGAAGAGGCAATCGGTCATAAGAAACAAGCAGCCGCCACTCTGGAGAAAGTCTTGGAGATTGGGGAGACCAGAAGCCTCGAGAATCCTCGGGAGCTTCTCTGGTTCGCCAAGGCTCTGATCGCCAAGGGAGGGGGAGAGAATCTCCAGCAGGCTTCGGCCCTCCTGATCGAAGCGACCAAAAAGGACCCGCGGCTTGCCGAGGCCTACGTGTCCCGGGGAGACCTCCTCTATCTGGTCTATCGGGAGGCACGAGGTTATCCCAGCGGAGAGAGTGAATACAAGCGGGCTCTCCGGTTCTGCGGAGAAGTCGAAGGGGCCTTGGTGGGGCTCTTCCGGACCAGGAAGGGCAACTTCTTATTGGATTATGGCAAGACCCTCAAATTCCTGGAACGGGCCTTGGCTTTGAACCCACGTTCGGTTCCGGCTTTGGTCGCCAGGGGAAGTCAGCGGATCAATGACCGTGCCTTCGAATCGGCCCGAAGACTCCTCCAGAAAGCCTTGAGTGTTAACCCAAGACACAAGCGTGCCCTGGCGGAGATGGCCGCCGTTTCCTACCTGACCTACCGGAACAAGGACTACGCTCGGTTCCGGAAAAAGGTCGAAGTCCTGGACGGAAACGCGTTTCTGGTGGATTCCATCCTCGGAACCCACCTCGTCGCCCTCTACCGGTTTCCCGAGAGCCTTCCTTTCTTTGCGATGGCACGCCGGGAACATCCCGGGGATTACGACACCCTGATCGCCTCGGGGAAAGGATTGATCTATTCCGGAAAACCCGACGAAGGCGCAAGATTTCTGCAAGAGTCCAAAAAGGTTCATCCTGGTTTCGTCCACCCATGGCGGGACAACCAGCTTCTCCTGCAGAAGAGGATCAACGAAGAGTACCAACTCTATCCCCAGGGACATTTCCTCCTGGTTCTAAGACCCGAAGAGAAGGGTGTCCTGTTCCCCTACTTGACCATGACCTATGAAAAGGCCTGGCGGGAGCTGGGTTTGAAATACGGGGTCTATCCCGACTGCAAGGTCCGGGTCGAGGACTTTGAGCGGTTCGGGGATTTTTCGGTGCGCA